>NZ_WJID01000163.1:0-305 GCF_010994055.1 Gracilibacillus thailandensis
CAGATCACGCTGATCCCACAGGAGTCGAAGTGGGCGCCTACGCTAAATAACGCTTTATATTTTTTAACGTACGGACATTACGTCTTTTATCTTACATTGTATAAAACCTCAAAAAGCTAGCTGTCACTTACGTTGTAGAGCTGATTTATAGCGGAGGCCGCCCGCTTCAACTCCTGTGGGAACTGTTTTACCTGAAGATCCACTTTTTCAAGCGGTTTCTGCTTGAAAAAGTTAGGTCGAGTAAGCGGGAATACTTTTATAACTTTAAGTATTCCTCACTCCTCACAGAACCGTGCGTGCGCTAT
>NZ_WJID01000017.1:0-93112 GCF_010994055.1 Gracilibacillus thailandensis
CACCTCTCTCTGTATCACGATACATCTATTATACTATATTTTGCATGGTGGATCGGTCATTTCAGGAAAAAAGAAAGCATGCAAGCACTTGAATAGTTGAACAATCGAGATGGCAAGTGAGCCATCTCTTGTCCGAAGGCAATTCATCTCCCACCTACTCATTTTCATTCCTTGAGGTGGGAGTCTTCTCGCCTATTGCTGATAAAGGTAGACAACTTTATTATCTTCGAATATTAGGCTACTAAGCCGAACACCAAAAAAATAATCCCTATCAATATTTTTTATTGGTAGAGAATTTGGTAAGAAACCTATTAGAATTAATCATCTGCATGTCCTCCACCGACACTTATTCTACTAATTATTTACAATAACTTTGCCACTACAATATCCACAGCAAAGCTGCTTTTCCTTTACGGCAGTATCTCTACTTAGTTATCAGTGATTGGGGGCAGGGTCCCGATCGCTGATAACTTAGTAGAGATCGTGGAGTTGCTTGTATTTTTATTGCAGAGAGCTAATGGCTAAAAGCAGTGGAGGTCAATAATACAATGTTATTCTCTTTTCAACTTAATAAGTAAAATGAAGGAGCAAAGAAAAATTAGCCTTTGTTCCCTTTCTAGAAATTTCAATCCTACTGAATATACAATTTATATTTCTTCTCTTTTTTCAGCTTAATGTCTTCTCCTATAATTGAATTCAATTATTTTCGATTTATTATAACTGGAAACTAATCATTGAAATCTAATCTGAATTTAGACAGATAACAACCATATATTGGTGGTGTAAACAAATTTTTTATTATATTCTAAATATGAAAGTAGCATAGAGTTAAGCTTCTTCTAGAGCAGTATTATTTTATTAAATTAGGGATATTAAATAAGTGCTTACATCTCAATTAATATGGGGGGAGTATTATGTATACTATCGGTCAAGTAGGTAATTTTTTAGGAGTCTCAAGAGAAACATTAAAGTATTACGAAGAAAAAGAATTGGTCAAACCTAAGTATGATAATGAAAATGGTTATAGAAAATATAATGCCTATGATATCCATGATGTCATCACGACGAATTTTTATAGAGAGTTAGATATAGAGATCAAGAAAATTCAAGAGATAAGGCAATGTAAAAGCGTAGATGATTTAGAATTTTTATTAGTGGAGCAAGAAGCGAAAATACTTGAGGAACTTGCATATAAAAAACGTCTCTTAAAGAAGATAAATTCTGTGAAGGAAGATTATTGTAAAATTAAAGAACACTTAGGTGAATTTACGGTTAAAGAGATGGAACCAATAGAAGTAAAAGGTGAATTAACTGAATATGCTGCTTACGATGAATATGAAATTATAAGAAATAGTACCGATAGTTTAAAGAAAGCAGTTACTTTAACAAGTGCTAGACGTGTAATACATTTTGATGAAGAAGGGATAAAAAAGGAGAGATTCATCGTTGTAAGAGAAATAGAAGATACCGACAATAGTCTAAAAGGAGAAGTACTTTCCCATTCAAAGTGTATTTATACGGTAATAGAAGATGGTAGATTTGTTAATGGTGAAAAAAATATTGATCATGAAGTGGGACAAAGTCTTTTAAAAGTAGCACAAGAAAAAGGTTATAAATTAATAGGAACAGCTTATATAAACATACTATTGACTACATATGAAAATGGACTTGAACGTGTGTTTTTAGAAATGTATGCTCCCATAAAACAATAAAAAAGACTTGAGCTGGGGGTAACCCACAGGTTTAGAATGAAGATGTTAGTAAAATTTTACTAACATCTTCATTTTTTAGGAGTGGGTTATCATGAAAAAGAAATTAATAGAATTTGAAAATGTAACGAAAGAATACAAAATGGGTGACATGACTATTAAAGCCTTAGATGGGGTGGATTTTTCAATCTATGAGGGCGAGTTGGTTGTTATTTTGGGAGCAAGTGGTGCTGGCAAAAGTACTATTTTAAACATTCTAGGTGGAATGGACACAGTTACGTCAGGTGAAGTGTTTGTTAATGGAAATGCAATTACTAAATATGACGAAAAAAAATTAACAGTATTCCGTGCCGAAGATGTAGGTTTTGTGTTTCAATTTTACAATTTGATTCCCAACCTGACTGCACTTGAAAATGTAGAGTTTGCTTCTGAAGTGTGCAAAAATCATCTGAATGCAAATGAAATATTAGGTGAAGTTGGACTTGATGAACGTAAGGATAACTTTCCATCACAACTTTCTGGAGGTGAACAGCAAAGAGTTGCTATAGCCAGAGCTGTTACAAAAAATCCTTTACTGTTGCTTTGTGATGAACCTACTGGTGCACTGGACTACAAAACAGGTAAATCGGTTTTAAAACTTTTGCAGGATTTAAATAAAGAAATCCAAAAATGCATTGTCTTAATTACACATAATGCTGCTATTGCTCCTATTGCTGATCGAGTTATAAAAGTGAAAAGCGGAAAAATAGAGGAAGTGAAAACTAATGATGTAACTCAGAGTATAGAGGAGATTGAGTGGTAATGAGAAAGTTAAATTTAAAATTACTAAGAGATATAAAAAAGTCCAAGGGGCAGTTTTTATCAATAGTGTTGGTTATTGCGGCAGGTGCTTTTTTTTATGCTGGATTAGTTACAATAAGCAGTGATCTTAGCGAATATACCGATAATTATTTTGAAGAACATAATTTAGCAGATTTCAATGTCTATTACAGTGAAATTACGAAAAGTGAAATATCTCCGATAAAGGATATTGAGGGGATTAATAATATTGAAGGTAGATATACGTTTGAGGCAAGTCAAATCTTTGATGATTATCATACATCCTTGAAAATACATAGCATCCCGCAGAATAACCAGATCAACACCATAGCTGTAACGAGTGGCAGCACTCCATCCAGTGAAGAAGAGATCTTGTTAGATTCCCGTTATGGCGAAGCTCATGATTATGCAATTGGTGACAAGATCACGATTCATACAGATGATGGAAGTTTTGATTTTATTATTAGCGGATTGGGAGAAAATGTGGAGCATGCATTTAATATTGAGGACCCATCCCTTGTTCTTCCAAACCACAATACGTATGGTGTGGCCTATATCCATGAAGATCGAATAGGAGAAATGGCAGGCGGATTTTATTACAATGAATTAATTGTAGATGTACAAGAGGGATATGAGATGAATCATATCAGTAATGCCATTGAAGAATATTCACAAGAACTTCCTTACCTTTACCTGATAAATAAAGAAAGAGCAGTTAGCTATTCTGCAATAAACGTAACCATTAGTAATAACAAATTAATGAGTACTGTGGCTCCTCTCATACTGTTTATGGTTGCTGCCGTTATCATTTTTCTAACCATGTCAAGACTTATCGACTCTCAAAGAAATCAAATTGGTATTATGAAAGCATTGGGTGTTAAAGACAGTAAGATTTTACTGCATTATATGGGATATCCTGTTTTGATAGGAGTTACTGGTTCTATTTTAGGTTGGTTAATTACTGCCGTAACCCTTGTTAATGTACTTAACTCAGTAATCGAACAAACCTATTCTTTACCGAATCTTAGCTTGTCAGTTTCGTTCTATACTATATTTCCACCAATTATTGTTTCTATATTTTTTGGAGTAATTGCCTGCTTTCTAAGTGGAAGAAGTATTTTAAAGGAACGAGCAGCGCAGGCATTAAGACCGAAGCCACCAAAAAAAATGAAAAAAATTTTAGTGGAAAGAATCCCTCGATTTTGGAAAAAGTTATCCTATGGAAATAAATTGATTCTGCGAAACATTTTTCTAAACAAAAAGAAGGCTTTAGCAAGCTCTGTTGGAGTAATTGTTTGTGTAATTCTCTTAATCACTGCTTTTGGCTTTGAAAGCTCAATGAAAACTATTGCTTCCCAGATTAATAAAGTTTATAAATATGATTTTAGAGTGGATTATAAAGATGGAATATTACTTGAGACTGTAAATTTGCCACCTGATGTTGATAAATATTTTGAAATTGAAACGATCCCTATCGAGCTTGTAGATTTTGCTGATGAAAATAATGCCTCCATGGTTATTACGGAAAAAGAGAATAATTTAATTCACTTCTTTGATAATCGGATTAACAATATTGTATTAGATGACACGGGTGTGCTAGTGCCAAAATCATATGCTGATATATATGATATATCAGAAGGAGATACAATAAAAGTTAAATTACTTGGTTCTGAGCAGCAAGGACAGCATATCAATATTAACGTAGCTAAAATATCAACTCAATATACGAATCCGTCTTTTTATAGTACTCCTGAGTACATCAAAAGCCTTGGTGTTGATTACAATCCATCTTCCTTGTTGGTTCACTTGAACAATAATGCAAATATAGACAGTGTTCAACATCATTTTGAACAGGATTCTTCTGTTGATAGGATTTCTGATAAGAGTGATATTGAAAAATCAGTGGACAATATTATTGAGCAGAATAATCCAGTTTTTATTATATTCATCCTTTGTGCAATTTTATTATCCTTTGGTGCAATATTTACCATTTCCTCGATTAATATTTATGAGCGTACACGTGAATTAGCAACCTTAAAAGTAATAGGTTATCAAAAGAATAATATCAATCGTATTATTTTTGTTGAAAATATCATATTGACTTCAATTGCAGTTATTATTGCTCTACCAATCAGCGGTTATGTGTATAGAGTGGTTGTTCAAGCATTATCCAGTTCCAATCAACAAATTCCTGATACTCTTAGTTTTGTTTCAATAGGTTTGGCAATCTTACTTACATTTGTATTAACATTCATATCGAATTTATTGCTCAGAAGAAAAATAATGAAAATCGATATGATTGAATCATTGAAGAGTGTTGAATAATTTATTGGAAAAAACGATGCCGGAAAATCAACAATTGTTGAAGCTTTAGAAATATTTTTTAATAATTCCTTGATTGTCTGCGAAAGAGAAGATTTAAGTGTTGGAGCAGAAGATCAAAATATAGAGATTACATGTATTTTTAATAAGCTACACCAAGTTCCATAAAACGTTTAATATGCTCATATTTAAAAGCGCTAATTTACTAATTACAATTTTAGATACTTATAGTCCGTATACTCATTATCATCAAAACAAGATCCAAGTGTGGATTTAAAATATAGTCGTACTGTTTATAAAAAAGATGTACCGTTTTGAATAATGTTATACCGTTTATAAAATGGTTGCACTGGAAACTGTTGATCTTCTTTGGGCTGTTTTTTCGAATAATAAAAACGCTAAATTCCGCATTGGGTATTAAAATTATTCACTGAACTTACTTAATGAAAATTTTCATCAGTTTATTGTAAAATGGATTAACAATGTAACCGGTGGGGTTTATCGAATATCTTCTACCCGTGTTGAGTTGGTTGATTTTTCCCATTTCTTCACTGGATAACGTAAAATTAAAGATTTCGCTGTTTTCTTTAATTCTTTTTGGATTTGATGATTTTGGAATAATAATAATTCCTCGTTGGAGATGCCAACGTAGAATGACTTGAGCTACAGTTTTCTGATGTTCATGGGCAATGATTTTTAATTCCGGATGTTCTAGCAACGCTTTATTCCCTTGCCCCAACGGACCCCAAGCCTCATGTAAGATGCGGTGATTCTTGAGGTAATCATGAAGTTCATTTTGCGGAAACTCCGGGTGAGTCTCAATCTGGTTAATCATCGGTGGGATTTTGGAATGTTTCATGAGTTTTTCAAGGTGCTTAATTTCAAAATTCGCAACCCCAATAACCTTGATCCTTCCTTCCATGTACAACTCCTCCATTGCTTTCCATGTTTCCAGGTAATGTGGTGAAGCAAAATGGATGAGGTACATATCAAGGTATTTTACATTCAGCTTTTTACAAGTTTGTTCAAAAGCTTTCTTAGTAGCTTTGTAACCATGATCCGTATTCCACACTTTTGAAGTAATAAAAAATTGATCTCGAGGAATCAGGCTTTTTTCAATGGCTACGCCTAATGCTTTTTCATTTCCATAAATTTTTGCAGTATCAAAGTGGCGAAAACCTATCCGGATAGCCTCACTAATAGCCGTTTCAAATTCTTCCTTTTTCTTTATTTTATACACCCCAAAACCTAATTGAGGGATTTTTACGCCATTAACGGCTTCCACTACCTTAGTTTTTACAGTCATTTTCACCCTCCGTTCCTTTCGACCTGATAATAGTGCCTGCTTCACATTTCAAAAATATTTTCTCGATCTGATCAATGAGATTTTTAAGTAATTTAAGCCTGCTTTTTGAGTCCAAGTGATAATAATTCATGGTCCCCTCTTTATGAACATTAATGATCTTTGCATCCTTCAAAATTTTTAAATGATGGGATACAGTTGGGCGTGAAAGATGTGTTTTTGCCGTAATCTCTCCCACTCGCATACCGGGATGTTGTAGTCCTTGCATGAGGGTAATAAGGATGGCTTGCCTGGTTTGATCCCCGATTGCAAATAATATATCCTGATTTTTTTTAAATTCGTATACTAGATTTTGTTCGTTCTCCTGATTAATCATTTTTCCTCTCCTATAAGATGGTATATATTTTTGAACCAATAGAATCTTTTTCTTTAAAGAATGTCAGACACTGCCTTTTTCTATTTGGATTAATGAATTAATTCTTTCGACGAAATAATAATACCAAGGTTCTTATTTTTATACCACATCGGGAAAGAAAATCGAGATCATTGATTTTTGAAACCATATAACTTGCCATTTCGTTAGTATTTGATAACATGTTTAAACATAATGCATAGTTCTAAGTAGGTAAACACGGCTATAACTGTGACTGAATGTTAAAAAGGCTACTGTTTGCAGATTTGTTACCGTGGAAATTGCTGTGATAAAAAGGAAGTAAGTATTCATATTTCAGAACACCCTTCTATTAACAGGATTTTAAAGGAACAACACAAGTAGAAAATGATCAAACTTTATTGTAATGCTACACCAAGCCCGTTCACTTTTACAAGGCAAAGAAAAGGAAGTAAGCCATCCTTAGAAAGTAAAGCTCACCCTGAAGAATATCCCAGAAGGGAGATTGTAAACAGAAATGAGTTTGAGGCTGAAAATGCAGTATATAAAAATATTCAAAATAACCGCTTTTTTTAAAATGTACCCTATAGAGTAGACACTTAAATTTGAAAAAGTAATTTCTTTCATTTATAAAGAGGATTACTACCAACATTTCCTTTTTGTTTCTTTATGGTTCTTGTTTATGACAGGAATGTGAATTGGTGAAGCTACCGCCATTAAATGGGAGGATGTTGATTTTAATTCGGGAACAAAAGCAAGTGTTCGACACATTGTACTTGATGAATGTACATTAAATATCATTAAATATTTTATCAAAATGGAAAAATGTGCAACAAGATCTTATCAAAACAGATTTTGTGATGAGTTACAGTGACATTCCAACACAAAAACATACTCTCTCACATGTTTTTGAGCGTTACGCTAAACTAGCTGGCATTCACCGAATCAGAATTCTTGGATTGCGTCACTCTTATGCTTCGTTACTTATTAATATGGGGAAAACCCGCTCATCATTAAAGATCGTCTAGGGCATGAAGATATCGAAACAACTTTAAGAACATATGGACACCTCTATCCAAATAGCAACTTTGAAGTAGCTAACACACTAAATGGAATCATCACATTCAAACAAGCTGAACAAAACTATGATTCCTCACCGAAAAATCAATTCACTGTTGACTATTTAAGAAAACAAAAAGTGCAATAAAAAATAAAAAAGAGCCAAAAACCCTTGAAACACAAAGGTTTCTAGCTCTACTACAACTACTCCCACTCTACTTTCACGATGCTAGATATAGAGCAATATCATTGATTTTAAAGGGTTTTAAAGAAGTATTAATCTATATAAATTGATATAGAAAATTAAAATAATGCAATTTTAATGCAATAAATGCAAATCACAGTAAGAGTTATCACTAAAATATTTGATATTTTAAACAAGAGACGTTTCATATTGAAGTGTCTTTTTGAATGGAGAAATAACAGAAGAATAGAATTAGGTTTCTATTTTATTTAAGTCTAACGAACTTAATTAACTAAAGGACTTTCTTATAGTTGATTTGATCAAGATAGAGCAGTTGACGTTCTTCCTTATTTGACAGAAGAACTATGTCTATCGGTATTCCCAATATATTTTGTAGCTGAATCCGCAATGTTCTTCTTAGCCGAATAAGCTTGATAATTTCTTTGTAAGATCTATTTCTATATACAATCAATAAGTCAATGTCATTTGGAGTTTGTGTATTTAGAGATGAACCAAATTGATAAATACTAATCTCATTGAACTCCATCATAATATTTCTTTCCATCATGATATCCAGAAAAATACTCTTCAGGTTTTTCAAAGTTAAGTGCTCCCATCAATTCATTAAATATGCTTTGAGAGTATTCCTTAGCTTCAAGAGTATATCCATTCCACATTGAAATAGTTACAATGGCATCGATATCATAAGAGCTAGAAAACTCCATTACATCTGCCAAACTAACAGTATATATATTGGTAAGTTATATTTTATAATTCCTCCATCATCCAATTCAACAGAATAGTAATATTCATTTACTTTTTTTAAGTCTATTACTTTATTATGTTGTCTTATAGCCTTTTCAAAAAAGTCAACACTTTCAAGTCTAGGGATATCACTACTATTCACCATCTGAATCACCATTTTTTAAGATAATATTGGTAATCATTTTACTAAATGATTGGGGAAAAGTCTTGTAAGCGGTGCGATCAATACGATTGGTATGATTAAGTTTTAAAATTTGTACATGCTCTTCGAATTCAATAAAAATTTCAAATTCAGAAGTAGTAAACAGTGAACTGTTTTGATGAAATAACTCCACTATTTCATCGTCGTTTTTAAAATTTTCTATTTTCCGTTCATCCCAAGCGGTCTTTACAGACATACTTAGGGGATTACGTATTGCCGTTTCAGAGTGTGGACCAAAATTACTCCATATTAAAAAGTTTCTTTTCAGAGTTTCTAAAGTTGCACCAGATGTCGAGAAAATGACTAATATAACATTAAGCGAGGCTTCCCGGAGCGTTTCTATCGGAAAAGCATACGATTTATTGCGTGAGATGATGATACATAATATTCAAAAGACCTTTGATTGGAAAACATTCAAAACTGTTTCCTCCAATTCAGCGATGGAAAGATTGGGAGAAATTAAAACGAAGACACTTTTTATCATAGGCGAGGAGGACTCAGAAGATCTCTTTAAAATCGCACAATTATATAAGGAAATTCCCAATATTAACTTTGTGAGTATACCTGGTGCTAATCACATCATCACTTTGACCCATCCTAAGGACGTTTCCGACCACATCAGTCATTTTTTGAGCTTACTAGAATGGTAATATCACGAAAACACAGATAAGGGATCAGTCCCAGTTCGGGGAAGCAATCGACCCACCATAACGTTATCCTGAATGTGGTTACCGTCAGAAAGTCTTTAAAGACTACTTATCATTTAAGTTTGAGACTCCTAAATGGCTTGAGGTAGATAAAATACATTGAATATGCCTTTGAAGTTATAGTCCGTTTGTGTTATAATGAGCTGCACTTCAAAGGGGCATTTTGTTGAACAGTTGCAGGAAGTAGCTTTATTATATTACAGCTTTTCCTTCCATTACAGGCGTAGCCGTCATATTTTTAGTAAAAATACAGTTCACGGATAAGCTTGTAACTTGTTGAAGTTAAAAATAAATTATTTTTGAACGGCAGGAAATTAGAGGAAAAATTCACATTTTGAATCATAGGTTTAAAAAATAGTTACTTTTCAATAAAAATCTGATAGGAAGTGTGAAAAAAATATGTTGGATACTATATGTTTTTTCTGCAAAAATAAATTTACGATTAATCATTCTGATTCACAATATTATAAAATCAAAAAAGGAGAAAATAAATACTATATATGTAAAAGTTGCAATAATTCATTTCAACAAGAAGCGATTAATAAAACTGGAATAAGTCCGGATCAAATTGATGATTATGATAAGTTTTTCCGGTATGAATAAAACTCTCTTTAATATCGCGTAAATTTCAATTTTCTCATCATTCTTACAGCCGAACATCTTTACTTAAAAATCTGAAGGGAATGCCAAGGCAAAAAGAGGTAGTTAATTGAGTACGAATTAATGCTTTTTTGTTGAAGTTTTTAAGCGAACTAGCAGGTAGCTAAGAAGGGAATTTATTTTACCACGTAGAAATAGGTATAATAGTATTTCAAACTAGTACAGAAAGTAGGTTGCTCATTGGATATTTCTACCTTACTTATTGATAGTATGTTGGAAAAATGTATATCTGAAAAAAATGGGTTTATCCAGCAATTAAACAATTATCAGAAGAAGACTATGGCCTCCAACTCCAGAGAGTAACCATAGCAAATCTAATATCTCATATAAAAGGTCCAGTGCCTCAACGACTTGAAACAGTATTTTTTAATGTAGCAGATAAAAGAGATAGAGATAAAGAGTTTGAGCGAGGGCTTCATTTATCAAAAAAAGAAGCTCTTACACTTGCTAATGAATCATTTGATATAATTCAGATTTTAGAAGATGCGAGATTAAAACCCCAATTGTTAGTGTCGCAACCTCATCTGAATATGCCTCCACTTACTTTTAGTGCTAATAGTAACGAATTAACATTACTCAATATGATGGTACAAATTGTGCCAGAAATACATAACCCTACAGGGCAAATTATGACATTGCAAAAATGAGGAAGGGAAACGTTAGTTCACGTTGCATTTTCCTTATGTTTAGCGAATCGAAGAGGTTGCTAGAACGATTTCTGATGCTATAGACCAGTAAACAAACATCTATGTAAAGGTTTTTCACCCTTATGATCAATTGATACTGCACGGAATTATTGAATCAGTTGATCAATATTGCCAGCGGATGAAACTGCGCCATGAGAATAATGAGTGTACATGGGTAAATCTCTGTGACATTGTGGATATTTATTCTAAAAGTGTCCCATAAAGCTTCCCACGAAACTTTTTAGTTCACTTTTGAGCTGTCTGTTTTCCTCTTCAAGTTTTTTGATACGCTCATTCTTTGCTGCCAGGAGGAGATCCTTACCTTTATCCGTTATCTGTTTTTAATTTTTTGTACGTGTATGGCTTTCCTTTTGTTCTCTTAGCACTTCAATTTGCTATCTGATATCCGGTTGATTGTAAGATAATAGAATTGCACCTATCCCTTTCATACCAATCGTTAAAGCTTATTTTTCATGTCCGAAACTTGAATTAATAACAATTTTTTCAAATCCACATCAGATTCACAAAGAAAATGGCCTTAAATGGGCTAATTTCTTTATAAGAATAGCGCCCGATTGTGGAAAATTGAAATGTGAAAGAGATGCAAAGCTCCTGTCGATTAGGGAAGTCCCACTACATCAACAGAAGCACCTTTTACATATACCTCTAATTGTAATAAACACAATATGAATTTAATTAGGGCTTTCCATTTCACTCATGAATAACCACGAACTGAGCACCAATACAATAATAACTACGTAAAAAAGTACGGTTTTCAATTTGGGCTTACTCCCACTTTTCAAAACTTGAACACCTAAAGGAGGAAGAGCTATGCAGAGTCCTGTTAGTGAGATTATCGTTGTCATATTTGTTCCTTTTAGTACCCCCAATGCTAAGACAAACATCATTCCTAAAGCAAGTGATCGAAACCACCCAAAAACCTTAGACAGATATGCTCCTATAGCTAATACAATCCAGCCAAAAAGGATAGAAAAATTTAATATATTAACAACATTGAACATACCGTAAAACTCGCCAACAAAATTTGTAGCTACTTCAACATTTTCAATTTCTACAATTTGAAAAGCGAAGTGATCTACTCCCGAGTGGAACGCCCTTGCAAATAAACCAACAATTACTAATAAACCACCCCAAAGACCTAGACTTGGCTTTTTTATACTAATTAACTGTACAAGGATTAAAATAGCTGGAAATAATAAAATCATTCCAATTAAAAATAGACTATAGGATGTGAGCATTAAGGTTGGATGTGTATCATAAGCTGCTAACTGATCAGGGAAAAAGAAATTATATTGTATTCTAAGCAGTGCAGAAATAACTAATAAGATAGGAGCTATTATTAAAGAAAGCCCTCCTAACCATCTTCCTGGGAATGAGTCTATATCATTTTGTAATATACTTCTTTCATTGAACATAATTTTTTCTCCTCCTAGCACAATACTTTGTTAATCGACAATGATATAATCTTAATGGGTTTACAGTTGCATAACAGTTACTAAACGACTTTCATTTATTAACTGGCCACGGCCAACGTGAATAAAACAAGCATTGGGTTAGCTTTCTTCTTTTTGTCTTCTCTTGAGGTTCAAATCATCCTCCTTATTTCCATCTAATCGAAGTAAGGAGATTGAACTGTTTAGCAGAATGAAGAACCACACAACTGGAAGGTTTTCAAGGGATTTCGTATGCTCACTCTTGGCTGGTCAGATGGTGTGTCTTTTAGGCCGAGCGCTTTTTTCTTTGAGTTCAAAAACAGAGAAAAATCGGTACCAGAACATCGATTCGAATATAGACAAACGAACAGTTAGTTTCTTCCACTAATCTGCTTTTTTAACACAATAGTAGTTGCCAAATTTGGGTCACTCCTTGTTCGGCTATTGCAGCTTTTAAGTGAAAAAAATCAATTTTTTTCTAAAAAACAAAATCTACTAACTCATTGAATAATATTAATACATAACCAATTAACTCAACTTTTATTACAGAGTGTTTCTAAATGATAACGGATTACTTCCTTCACCTTATCTGGAGAGTAGACGTCAGTTCTTAACAGAGCATGAATGGACAATCCATCAATTAATGCCGCTAGCCTACTTTTTTCTAATTTTACATTAATTGAATCAGATAAATTCCCTTTTAGGACTAATATCTCAATCATTGAATTTGCTAATTCATATGTACCGTTAGTCATTTCATCTTTCTTTTCTTTTAATGTATCACTTGTAAGTGACTGAAGTGCAAGAATCCACCAAACACTCGTTTCTATTTTCTTTTCTTCATCAATTGGTACAAGCTCCAATAAAACCTCTTCGACAGCCTGCAATGGATTGTCTGACCAACTTTTACTTTGAGATCGTTTTTTACCTTCTTCCAGATAGTAATCCATGATAAATAATAACATTTCATCCTTAGTTGAAAAGTAATGTCTTAACGCTCCAGCAGACATGCCTGCTTCAATCGCAACTCTTCTTATGGAGGCTTTTTCTGTTCCCTCTTTCTTAATTATATTCCAAGCGGCTTCAGCAATTGACTTCCTCTTTTTTTCATGATTAACAATCCTTGGCATAAAAAATCACTTCCTTTTATTAACACAGTGTGTTATTATAATTTTAACACGCCGTGCTATTTAAATTATAACATATAAAAAGGAGGGACTCTATATTTGATCGAAAGTATTGAAGCATTGATGCCTTCTTCATCAATAGACACATCGATAGCTTTGCTAATTATTTCTATTTGCGCATTAATTGATATATTAAGTCCTGGTGTACTTGCTGTAACAGCTTATTTATTATTGACACAGCCTAATCAATTATCTTCTCGCTTGCTTGTTTTTTTATTTATTACGCAGTTTGGCTACTTCGTAGTGGGCTTATTACTATACTTTGGTGGAGATTCATTATTGAAAGGAATTGGAAAATTATCTGAATTTGACTTTATCAATTGGTTTTATCTCCTTTTTGGAGCAGTTATTGTTCTAATTAGCTTCTGTAAACCAAATGATACTACAAAAAAGCGTTTAATTTCATTTATACCCCAAAAAACAACGATGAAAGGGATGATCATATTAGGTATCATTGTTTTTCTAATTGAATTTGTAACTGCATTGCCTTACTTTTATTCAATTTTATTAATGAATCACCTAACAATTGAGCCTTCCTCTTCTATCTTTATTATAATTGGCTACAATCTTGTAATGGTGCTTCCTTCTCTTCTTTTGTTAGGGGTTAATATTATGTTTAAAGAGAGACTGCAACAATTTCTAAATAAAATTAGATCAAAATTAAATGAAGCTCCGATTTCCTCACTGTTGGTAGCGATAGGAGTAGTAGGTGCGGTTTTTTTCAATATCGGTCTTAGAGGCATATTAAATTAAAAAATTATTAATGAGGTGTTCATCATGAAAGAAATAATCAGTGGACTTGGTCTACTTTTTGTTATACAGGGAGTAGGCGGATTAATTAATCATTTGACTAATGGTGGTAAAAGCTGGTTTTTGGTAAATTATATTAATGCGTTTCAGGGATTTGAAATTGTTATGGACATTATTTTTATTGTAGTTGGTGGGGTCATAAGTTTAGCCTCTTGGAAAATAGGCGGATCAACTAAAAGAGAAAATTAAAATATAGAGCAATTAGGACGGTTTATACATAGCCGTCCAGTTTGGCGGATGCTCCGTTGAAATATATTTTCAAATGTTTATAGAGAGGAACATAAGAATTATTATGAATTCAAGACATATAGGGAGCTTGTCTCCCCAAAAGGAAGAACGATTATATTTTATTGATAACCTAAGAGGAGCTCTTACAGTGTTGGTTGTGCTTCATCATTTGGTGTATTTTTCCATCTACAACGAGGTATTAATACAAGGGTCTATTGGGGTTGTAATGGGCCTTCTATTCCTTGCTTTTAACCAGACTTTCTTTATGGGGACATTTTTTCTTATTTCTGGTTACTTTGTCCCTTTATCTTTTGAACGAAATGGGGCAACTCGGTTTATCAAGGATAGATCTACCCGATTCCTAATCCCATTTATCTTCTATATTTTCATTCTTAGCCAAGTTCAAGCAATTGAAGCCTATATACTTAACCAAGAGCCATTTACATGGCAAACCTATTTTTCACATTTAACTTACGGGCCGATGTGGTACGTCGAGCTACTTTTCGTATTCGTTTGTTTATACGCAGTCTGGGCGAAGTTTATGAGTAAAAATAAGCTATCAGTAGTTCGTCAGAGTAAGCCACCCACCTACACAATGCTTGCCATCTTTGTCATGATATTAGCAGTATCATATTTCATCATAAGACTGTGGGTCCCTGCTCTCGACTTGCCAGGCGGATCTCCCAAGGTTCGAGCATTCGTTGGACTATTTACAGCAAGCGGCTATGATCTCCCACAATATGTTGGGCTATTCATTTTGGGCATCATCGCTTATCAACGCAATTGGTTTCGAAATACCCCTGATTCTATGGGGAGGGCGGGTTTTGGAATTGCAATTGGAGCATCGATTCTTCTCCTTCCCTTAGTCTTGATATTTGGGGTAGACGGATTACAGTTTTCTGGCGGCTGGAACTGGACATCTTTGGTTTATTCTCTTTGGGAAGCTCTATTTTGTGTTGGCGTCATTCTCGGATTAATCATATTCTTTCGCAAAAGAGTTTTTCATCAAGGAAAAGGTTGGACCTTCTTGTCAGCCCATTCCTTCGTGATTTATATCATTCATATACCGATTATCGCTATTGTTATTGCTGGATTGAAGGTCATCCACTTTCCACCACCCTTCATGTTTTTAGCTATGATTCTGATCACGATACCACTTTGCTTCTTGTTAAGTTATTTAATTAAGCAGATTCCCTTTGTGTCAAAGATACTTTAGGGATGGTGAGTATTAAAGAAGAAATGAGGATACGACGACAACCATATCTGCCCTTATGCTTCTCAAAAATAGAACTAATGAGCCTTTTCCACTTTGAATTTTTATCTGAGTGCTTAAAAGTATTAATTTTATAATAATAAGTGTTACGTGGAATACCGGAAATTTTGATTAATGCCTTCACAGGATAATCGTGCCTTAGTTCATATACTACTTTTACTTTTTGTTTTGTCGTAATTTGTTTTCTTCTTGAACTAACTTTTTTAAATAGAATTTTCCATTTAATAATATGTATAAATTTTTAGTCACACTTGGCTTATGTTCAGTTGGGCTTTTTTGTATTTAATGAATATTTTTTTAAAATATTGCTCTTATTTTTGGCATTTCATAAACAATCTTGTTGAAGGTTATGAAATGGGAAATCATCACTCACCTTTGCAGTTGCGAAGGGAGAGGAAATGCATGATAGAACCAGATCGTACCGAGTGGCAAGTTCGCTGTGCATTTAATGCTTTTTGTAAACGTGTATTGAGGAATGAAGCAATTAATATTTTCAACGAAAGACAACAACGACAAGCAAAGGAGATGACATTTTCTGATCTCACACCACAAGAAGAAAATCAACTCTATACCTTAGATCAGCAATATGAAGGAGAAGAAGGACAAAGTTTTCAAGTGGTTGGAAAGAAAATAACTCCGAAATTACTCGCTGAAGCGTTGCGTACTTTGCCAATAGAAAAGCGTAAGACAGTCCTACTATACTATTTTTTTGATAAATCAGATGTAGAAATAGCCGAACTACTCGGTATTCCACGTAGTACCGTTCAGTATAGGAGGACAAGCTCTTTCAAAAAGTTAAGACGATTTTTGGAGGAACATGCAGATGAATGGAGTGATTAATTCTAATGTTGGAAACAACGAGCGTGGTTTATTGCCGTACCCAATTATTTTAGCTGCAAATAAGGGTGAGCCAGAAGCAATGAAAGTAAGTTGTTCTACATTATGGAAGCTATATGACAAGCCTATCCATGCGTAAGTTCCGTGATGAACAAGGAAACACGTATTGGGGCATCGATGAAGATACACGCGAACGCTTACGAGCAAAGCTTATGCAATCTGTTTTAGCTTTCAAAATTTGAATACAGAATGGTTAGGTTTTCCCTTTCATTAATCATATATTTGTTCTTTGACAAAGAAAGCACGGAAGATAACGCCGTACAGTATAAGCAAAAAATCAGATACGTTCTACTGATGACGAGCCACCTGCTTCATACGCCATGACTTCCAAAAGGAACGAGCGATAATCTATGAATCTAACGTGATCGTGGTGGATTGCTGGCGATAACACATCAGTACGGATAATGATACTCCCTTATCGTCATAGTTCGAGCGTTTGAAGCGTCGCAAGCTATGAGTAGGGCTGGAAGAAATACTTGCAGGGGTGAAATTCCCGTGGAGCTGTACCAACAGCCGTCTGATTTTTGACTTTCAATTTAGCAAGACAAATTACAGTAACCATCAAGTTATGACAATAGAACCTTTTTATTTTAGTGCAAGGGTCAAATTCACGCCATGTATTAGAATTAGTTTTATAGACGCGATATGATAGTAGACAGATATCAAATAGCATATCCTAGTCTATGGAAAGGAGTTCATATGGTCACAGTCACTAAAAAAGACTTGATAGCGCTAGGTTATGGTCCCTCTTTTTCAGCTGATATCATTCGAGAATGTAGAAAACTAATGATTTCAAAAGGACACACGTATTATTAATCTAAAAAGTTAGATCGTGTTCCTAAAGAAGCTGTAGAGGAAGTATTAGGGATAACTTTAGATGTGTGATTTGTACTTCTTGCACTAATTGCGTAAGGAGTAAAATCATGACTAAAGATATCGTCAAAAAGGCAAAGAACGGAACTTATTATTTTAGGGCAAATTTAGGCTATCACCCCATCACTGGAAAGCAAATTCAGAAATACCGTAGCGGTTTTAAGACTAAAAAAGAAGCAAGGGAAGAATATTCAAGGTTACTACTAACAAAGTCTGACGCATTAGAAGAAAAGCAAGATGACATTTTATTTCAACAGTTTATTGAAGATATTTTCTTACCCTGGTATAAAACACAAGTAAAAGGAAGAACGTACAATAATCGATTACCAACTGTAAGAAAACATTTCACTTTTTTTAATAACTTAATCACAACGGAAATTACTCCAATCCACGTTCAAAAATGGCAATTAGCGTTATCTAAAAAGAAGTATCGTTCTTCTTATATTAGAAATGTTCAAGGGTTGTTTTCCATGGCAATGGATCGAGCTGTTGTTTTAGGGTTGGCTGAAAGTAATCCATCGAAAGTTGTCGGAAATGTGAAAAAGGCAAAGACAGAAATAGATTTTTGGACAAAAGAAGAATTTGAAAAAGTCATCTCTCTTTTTTATAAGGAAGACTACTATCAACACTTTTAATTTATCTCATTATGGTTTTTATTTATGACAGGTAGCGGATTGGAGAAGCCACTGCAATTCAATGGGAAGATATTGATTTTGACAAAGGGCTGTTATCTATCGATAAAACACTCTACTATAAGAATTTAGAAAACTATTCTTTTGTAGAACCAAAAACAAAAGCTAGTGTTCGTCATATTGCATTAGATGGGGATACATTAACTTCACTCCACGAATGGAAGGACGTGCAGCAATCTGTCGTTCAAACCAATTTTGTAATGAGCTATAATGGTATTCCCACACAAAAGCATACATTAGCGAATTCCATTACACGTTTTTCAAAAAAAGCTGGAGTTCATCGAATTAGTTTACATGCTTTAAGACACTCCCACGCTTCTCTGCTTATTAGTATGGGTGAAAATCCATTAATCATTAAAGACCGCTTAGGACATGAAGATATTGAAACGACACTCGGCACCTACGGACATTTGTATCCTAACAGTAACTTTGAAGTAGCCCATAAATTAGAAGGTATTATGTCTTACCAAACAGCAACAGAAAATGAAGATACTTCACCCAAGAATCAATTCACTGCTCGTTACCTGCGTAAAGGTTTAAAAACAAATAATGCAATAACAATGCAATGAAAATAGAGTAAAGAGCCGAAACCCTTGTAAACAAAGGGGTTTCAGCTCTCCTACAACTACTCCCACTCTATCGTAGCTGGCGGCTTACTCGTCACATCATACAACACACGATTAATATGATCCACTTCATTAACTAATCTTACAGATATCTTCTCCAAAATATCCCACGGAATTCGGGCCCAATCAGATGTCATTCCATCAATCGACGTTACGGCACGGATACCGATCGCATAATCATACGTACGAGCATCTCCCATCACACCTACACTGCGAATGTCCGGTAAGACTGTGAAATACTGCCAGATGTCGCGATCTAATCCAGCTTTTTTAATTTCCTCACGTAAGATCGCATCTGATTCACGAACAATCTCAACTTTCTCTGGCGTGATTTCGCCAAGTACACGGATACCAAGGCCAGGTCCCGGGAATGGTTGACGCCATACGATCTCATCAGGTACTCCAAGTTCTGTTCCTAAAGCACGTACTTCGTCTTTAAACAACGTATTTAATGGTTCAATTAACTGAAATTCCATATCTTCTGGTAACCCACCAACATTGTGATGAGATTTAATCGTTTGAGCTGTTTCCGTACCACTTTCAACAATATCCGTATAAAGCGTTCCTTGAGCTAAGAAATCCATGTTTTCTAATTTCGCAGCTTCATCATCAAACACATAAATAAATTCATTACCAATAATTTTACGCTTCTGTTCAGGGTCTGAAACACCTTTTAACTTGGAAAGGAAACGTTCCTGGGCATCGATTTTGATAATATTCATATTAAACTGATCACGGAAGGTACGCATTACTGTCTCACCTTCATCTTTACGTAATAAGCCGTGATCAACAAAAATACATGTTAACTGATCACCGATCGCTTTATGAATAAGTGCAGCAACAACTGAAGAGTCAACACCACCACTTAATGCACATAATACATTACGGTCACCGACTTGCTCTCTGATTTTATCTACTTCCATATCAATGAAGTTTGCCATTGTCCAATCGCCTGCACAGTTACAAGCTTGGAAAACAAATGATTTTAATAAGTCATTGCCATATTCCGTGTTACGTACTTCTGGATGGAATTGTACACCAAATAGCTGCTTATCTTTATTACTCATTGCTGCAACTGGGGTGGAAGAGCTTGTTGCTTCAATATCAAAGTCTTTTGGAGGCTCGATAATCTTGTCACTATGGCTCATCCAAACTACTTGTTCTTCCGGAGTTCCTTCAAAAAGTAATGCTCCCTCTTTGACATGAATATCTGCTTTACCATATTCGCGCTCATTAGCACGTTCTACTACACCGCCGAAATGATGGGTCATCAACTGCATGCCGTAGCAAATACCTAAAACCGGTATTCCTAAATCAAAAATACGCTCATCACAACGGAAGCTGTTTTCACCGTACACGCTGTGAGGACCACCTGATAGAATAATTCCTTTTGGATTCATTTCTTTTATTTCATCGATTGTTAAACGATGAGAATGCAGTTCACTATATACCCCAAATTCACGGATACGTCGTGTAATTAATTGATTGTATTGACTACCAAAATCTAATACTAATATCATTTCATTGTTTACTTCCAAGTTGTCCACTCCTTCAGTTTGATTACATTCTATATCATACATGCATGATGATAGTTACTCATTATTTGTTGTAAAATCTCCATTGTTTATTGCGAAATTCGCTACCTTTATTGCGAAATCTCCATCGTTTATTGCGAAATTCGCTACCTTTATTGCGAAATCCCCATCGTTTATTGCGAAATCCCCATCGTTTATTGCGAAATCATCTTTATCATAAAAAATCTGCCTTTCTTCATAATAAACAGAAAGGCAGAAATCCCGGCAAGACCCCCGCCTTCATAGTCCGAACATTTACGGTGTTCTAGTAGAAACGTTTGAGCCTTATTCTCAAACATATATGAAGGTGATATGATGATGCAGGGAAGACTGCATCGAATATTCGCTTTAATTTTTATCTATTCTATCAATCGATACGAGACTGGTCAAGCTAATATTTGATCAATCATTTGTTGGAATAAACCTTGTAATCGCTTGTTATCCTTTGCTAATGATGTTTGGTCACGATACAAGTATTCTTCATATGCTAGTGTGATATCATACATTTCTGAAGTTCCTAGACGCCTGTCTACTTCTTTGGCATACTGTCGTAAAGTTTGCCCTTTTGTTCTAGGCATCCCTCTTTTTTCTAATATTTCCAATAGGTAAACATAAGATGCTTCTATCTCTAACCTTTGTTTTAATCGATCCCATTTCTTCAGCAAATACCAATCTCTTAGTTCCGTACGTTTACGATAAATGATGGTAGCAAGAATCGCTAAGATAAGCAGTACAGCACCTATCCAATAATAGTTCCCACCATTTCCTTTCTCCTCATTATTGGCACCACCAACTTCACTTTCATCTTCAGCTGGATTTAGTTGTTCATTTTCCTGCTCTACATCACTTGATTCTTGCTCAGTTTCTTCTTCCGTTTCTTCTTCATCGATCATATAATCCTCTGTGTTCACATCTCCGCTCGTTTCTAGATAAAAGTCAGTTGGATTTGTAAAACCACTTGTTGGTTCAAAAGGTACCCAGCCAGTTTCAGGAAAATATACCTCTACCCATGAGTGCGCGTTATTATTCGTCACTTCATATAAAGAATAGTCGTCTGGAAGTGGAGGCTGATCTGCCGCTTCCACGCCTCCAGTGAATCCTTTCACCCACCGTGCTGGGATATCCAAAGCACGAAGCATCACGACCATAGAAGTTGAAAAATTATCACAATAACCTACTTTGGTCTCGAATAAAAATTGATCAACATAATCCTCGCCTTCTTCTGGGACAGAAACATCTTCGATCTGATACACGTATCCATTGGTAGAGAAGTAGCTTTCTATCGCCTGTGCCTTATCGTACCTAGTGTCTTCTCCGGCTGTTATCTCAAGTGCTAATTCACTTACACGTTCTGGTAGACTGTCTGGTAATTGCAAATACTGTTCTTTTATACCTGCAGGATCATCACCTGAATTATCTCTCAATTCATTTATTGCATAGGAAGGAGCATCATATTCAATCGTATAAGACAAATTTTGATTCTGTTCTGATGATTCAGATTCTATCATACCGAATTCACTATCCGTAAAAAACTGTCCTTGGTCTAATGACGTAATACGATTAATACCATACGGATATACAACTTTCGGCAATTGATTTTGATTTACTGGTCGTACCTCCGCATTGTATGAGGTTGTTTCCACCTGTTGTGAAAAAGTACTCCAACCTAGATTACCATTGGTTAATTCTTGAAAGTCTAATTCTGTTGAACGTTCCCAGCCCTTTCCAGTATACAAGTCCTTCGATTCTATTCTCCAATAAATATCGTCATGGGCAATTGCCTCAAACACAGGAGAATCATCCTGTACAAAAGACCCTCCTAAGTGTGAATCGTCTTCCCCATAACCGACTTTTTGTACTGGACCATCACTAAAACCAACATGTCCTGCTGTACTTTGAATAAAAGGAACAGGATCTGGCCATTGTGGATTCAACTTCGGTGAATAGATACCAAGTATGGTAGCAAACAGAACAATGGCAAGCACCGGTGTCATCCAACTCCAAACATGTTTCTTACGATGGGTGGTATCCACATTATTCATCAATTTCACATATCTGCTGAGTCCAAGAACCAGAAAGGATATGACAAACGTTCTGATCATGGCTGCTTGACCATCGTATATCGTAAACGTATCTAATACTGCTAAATAAACGAACGTTAAAACAACAAATAGGAAGAATTTATTAGCAACCATAAACCAATAGTGTAATAGATAGCTCATCAACCATAACAATAGCAAGAATAAAAAGCTTCTGAAAAAGGATGTCATTAATACCCAATCGTTTTTCCAAACCATTCCTAGATTATACCTTAATTCCAATGTTAAAGTCTGTATCCATTCACGAGATAACAAGGTAGCATCAAGAAATAAATAATCTAGTATAAACAGTAGGGAAACAGATTTGATTACGAACTTTGCCCAGCCATTCCTTGTTAAGAAAGAAGTAACAAAGCAAATAGCCGTATAAATGACAAACAAATGCACATTACCTGTATCTGTTATTTGTTCTAAAGGGCGGAGCCATTCCCAGAATAATAGAAAACCTGCTAATAATAGAATAAAAGAAGATACAGATTCTAAAGAGATATTTTTTTTCATCGAGATGCCTGCACCTCCCACTGTTCTTGCTTTAGTTCCCTTTCTGTTACAGCTTGTACACTTATATTTTTCAAGCGTAGTGCCCGAATATATTGCTCTTCTTTATCGTTCAATTGTTTTTCCGGAATAACATAGCAAACTACTATGGTATAATCTTGTTTCTTCCAGTTGGATAATCTCTCTACTAATAATTCATCCAAATGATGAATAACAAACAAAATGACACTTCCTCTTGAAAGTTCCTTCATTGGAGTTGTTATTCGTTCTGCTAATGATACCTGTTCTTGTGTTACAGTTGCGAGGTAGTTTTGCACTGCTGGAAATTGGAACTGTAATTGTTGATTGGAGAAAAATCTTTCCGTTTTGCCGAACGTATAAAACGAGATGTTTTGATCTTTCTTACGTAACGATTGTAAAACAGATGCTGTCCATTCTACTACTGCTTCAAACACTAATCGTTGCGATTGTTGTAGGCCGCCCACATCTAAAATAACGACAATACTGGAGTCCTTCTCCTGTTCAAACTCTTTTGTCATTACAGTATTTTTCCGAGCAGTCGTTTTCCAATCAATCCAGGAAAAGCGATCTCCGGGAATATATTCTCGCACACCTGATACAACATTTGTCAGCTTTTCGTCATGGACATGTGAGGAATTGGAGCCTTCTTCTAAACTCATAGATTGCTGTTTCCACTTCAAGTCTTGAATAGCAGGATAAACAAAAAACTCTTTCGTGACATGAAATGGATGATTACATTCAACAAAACCGAATGGATCACCCATTTTCAGATTGATATCGGACAACTGATGTTTTCCTCGTGGTAGTTGTTCTATCCGATACGAAATAGTAAATTCTTTCTGAAAACCAGGATATATGACTTTTTTTACATAACGCTTTCTATTATAGGATGGTTGATCAGAAAAATATTGATATTTTTTCTTGCCGATATCTTGAAACTGAAGTGTTTCAGGAAACATCTCTTCTAAAACTAAATAGAAAATAGGAAAGCGTGATTTTCGCTTAATCGTAATCGTTACCTCTAGATCACTACCTGTTTCCAAATACCGGTCTGATAACGTTCTATCGATCTTCCAATTGTGAATCGGATAGAATGGGATAAACAGCATATAGAGAATAATAGGCAACATACTGTAGAATAAAAACCAGCTAACAAATCCCCCTTGAAACATTGCAAATACAAACAAGATCCCTAGTAAAAGAAGGAGTTGCAGTTCTCTTACCATTTTTTTAATGATTCGTTTCATCCATGCAATTCCTTCCGTACAGGTACATCGATTTCTTCTAGTATTTGCGTAATAAGAGAAGGTTGGGTAACACCTTCATATCTTGCTTCCGGACGTAATATAACACGATGTGATAGAACATAAGGAGCTAAATAAACAATGTCGTCTGGTATTACATAGTCGCGTTTTTGAATATAAGCATATGCTTTTGCTGCTTTCATCAATGAAATCGAGCCCCGTGGACTAACCCCTAGTTGAACGTAAGGGCTTTTTCTCGTTTCGGATACCAGTTGAACAATATAACGTTTCACCGTGTTATCAACATAGAGACTGTCTACTTCTTTTTGCATATTTAGTAATTGTTCTTTATTGATAACTGCTTCTATCTCATCAATTGGATGCTCACGATCAGTTCGATTTAACATTTCTAATTCATCTGCTTCATTTGGATATCCCATACTTAATTTCATGAGGAAACGGTCAAGTTGTGCTTCAGGTAGTGGATATGTTCCTTCATAGTCTACTGGGTTTTGGGTTGCCATTACGAAAAAAGGTTTTTGCAGTGATTTTGTCATGCCATCTACTGTTACATTCATTTCCTCCATCGCTTCCAGTAAAGCGGACTGGGTTTTTGGTGAGGTTCTATTAATCTCATCCGCTAGTACGATATCACCAAAAATAGGGCCACTTCGAAATTCAAATACCATTTCTTTTGGATTATATATCGAAACACCTGTTACATCAGAAGGTAATAAATCAGGTGTGAATTGGATTCTTTTAAAATCACAATTTAATGATTTTGACAATGCTCGCACCATCATTGTTTTTCCTACACCTGGTACGTCTTCCAATAATACATGCCCATCAGCTAACAGAGCAACAAGGCTGAGTGTTACCTCACGTTCCTTTCCAATCATGACTTTTTCAATGTTTTCTAGAATTTGTCCAACTTCGTTTCCGTAATCCATCTTATCCGCCTCCATTCTCACTACTCTTTCCCGAAACTATTACTACCTATAACTATACTATATTATAACCCCCTTTTCCTACTGATTAATCTAGGTGGATGAAGAAAATCTTGGATTTCCCCTGCATAGGTAGATTTCAAAAACTGTGAAGACTCGAGCACACCACAAAATGGAACGTCAACATTTATTGAGCGGACATATAGTGCGTTATTTGGCAAAATAGCTACCATTTCTCGATGTTAGCGGACATTTAGTTCCTTATTCGGTTACTTTTGGTGTAAATTAGCGTTATTTTCGATGAATAGCGGAATAGATGTCCGCTAGGTTCCTAAAAACACCACTTTTGTCATAAATAGCGGAACAAATGTCCGACCGAGGTCAGGTTTGTCAAATCGTAAATTCAATACTTCTCCACAAAAATAACCCCAAGCAAAGGCCTTGAGGTTATCCAATAATAACTCGTTCTGTTGGGTAATGGAAACGATCTTTAGTATCATCGCCACGGATGATAAATAGGAAGGTAAAGAGTCCGATCCGACCAATAAACATGAGAAACATGATTAAACATTTACCAAAAGTTGATAATTCAGGAGTAATACCCATTGATAAACCCGTAGTACCAAATGCAGATGCTACTTCAAAGATAATTTCCATCAGAGTAAATGGTTCTGTTGTATTTAAAACAATAATCGATCCGACACAAAGCATTAGTGCAGTAGTAATGACGATAAAAGATCGCAACATATCTTCTTGATGTATCTCACGTCCGAATACTTTCACACTTGAATTCCCTTTAGCATAATTCCAAATCGTCAAGAGCATAATCGCAAAAGTTGTCGTCCGAATCCCGCCACCAACACTACTAGGAGAAGCACCAATAAACATTAAGGCACTGATTAAAAATAGTGTAGCCGTTGAAAATTCAGACACATCCATTGTCGCCAAACCACCACTTCTACTGGTAACCGATTGGAACAAGCTATAGAAGAACGTTTCATGCCATGATTTATCCGCAAAGAAGGCGTTTTTCTCAAGTAAAAAAATCAGCAAACTTCCAATCACAACCAGCCAAAAGAATGTAACCGTCGTGATTTTAGTAAACAAAGAAAATTTATGACGATCATTTATTACTTGACTTCTACCTTTTAGTACTTCCTGTACTTCGACTAACACCGGAAAACCAATGGCTCCTAAGACAATCAGAATCATATTGATAAATTGTACAAAATAATCATCAGCAAATGGGATTAACGAAGCACCAGTAATATCTAAACCACCGTTCGTAGTTGCACTAACTGCTCCAAATAAACCGTGTAACATAGCTTCTCCGACACTGTCATAATAATTGAGAAAATGAATCGATAAAATCGCAGCACCAACCAATTCAATCAACAGAATTAGTTTAAAGATTTCCAGCATTAATTTAACAAGACCAGAAAGTGTTTTACTATTTTGTTCAACCATTATCATTTTCCGACTGCGAATACCAATTTTTTTACCGAGCACTACCCAAATAAAGGTACCCATCGCCATAATCCCTATACCACCAAGATGTAATATTACCGCAATGGCAATCTGGCCAGCTGGGTTAAAGACATCTGCAACAGTAATAACTGTTAATCCTGTCACACTTATCGATGTAACCGCAGTGAACATAGCGTCAATAAATGATAATTCAATTCCTGGTTGATGAAAAATTGGTAAACTAACAATAATAGTGGCAATAATGACCGCTAACAAGTAATAGATAACGATATGATGAATGGCTGTCCATTGTTTCATCACATGTTTTAATTTATCGATGTTATTCATCTCAATGACCCCTTGGTATAATTCAAACTAGAGGATAGTTTATCATAGATTTATCCAATTATCATCTTTTCTTTTGGATAGTGATAGCGGTCGTGAACGTCCTCTCCACGAATTAAGAACAAGAAGGAGAAAATTCCAATTCTGCCGATAAACATCAACAAAATAATCACTATTTTACCGATTACCGAAAAATCGGCTGTCACTCCCATTGATAGCCCTGTGGTACCAAAAGCAGAAAAAACTTCAAAGACAATTGCCATATTCGATAGTGGTTCAATCCAAATCAAAAACACGATGGCACTACCACATAACAAAATCGCTGTAATCGCAACAATAAATGATCTTGTTACATCTTCTGGATCAATCTCACGTTTGAACACTTTAATCGTATTATGCCCTTTTGCGTAATGAAAAATAGCCAGCATCATAATGGCAAACGTTGTAGTACGAATTCCGCCTCCTACACTACTAGGGGATGCTCCAATAAACATAAGTGCACACAAAAGTAATAATGTAGGTGTCGTGAATTCTGCAACTTCCATTGTTGCCAAACCACCATTCCTTGTTGTTACAGATTGAAAAAGACTATAAAACAACGATTCATGCCATGCCTTTCCCTGCAAGAAATGATTATGCTCAAACAGAAAAATACCTAAGGCTCCGACCACAATTAATATAAAAAACGTAATCGTAGTTATTTTCGTATATAAAGAGAATTGATATTTCCATTCTAAATTGCGATACCTTCCCCAAAGTACTTCCTGTATTTCTAATAAAACAGGAAACCCGATTGCACCTAAAATTAGAAGAAGAATAGTAACAAATTGCACGAAATAATCATGTGCAAAAGGCAAAAGCGAAGCACCAGTAATATCAAAACCTGCATTTGTTGTCGCACTCACAGATGCAAAAATTCCTTGTATTAATGCTTCTTGCCATGTATCAAAATACTTTAGAAAGTAAATGGAAAGAACGACAGCACCAAACAATTCAATGACTAATATCGTTCTTAAAATTTTCAACATCAACTGGACTAATCCTGCTAATGTATTGCGATTTTGATCAATTTGAATCAATTGCCTTGTTCGTATTCCGATTTTTTTACCAAGCACTAAATATATAAATGTTCCTAACGTCATAATCCCAATCCCGCCAAATTGCAAGACAAATGCTAAAACGAAGTAACCAATAGTATTAAACGTGTCAGCTGTAGATACAACAGTCAGTCCTGTTACACTGATCGCACTGACTGCAGTAAAAATACTATCTAACAAGGAAAACTCGACACCTTCACGGTGGAAGTATGGGATACTAAGTAAAAATGTAGATAATAATGCAGCTGAAAAATAAAATAAAACAATAAGATGAATACCAGACAAATTACTTAATTTATCAAAAAAAATACCTAATCTTTTACGCACAGTGTTCACTTCTTTCTATTTTCTAGTGCTACAACTGACATTATAGCAAAAAATAGAAATGTAATCCTAGTTAATTCTAAAATCCACTATATGAATCTCAATGAAACCTGCCGTTCGCCTGATACAAATAATTCTCAGGAATAGCTTGCTCTATCATCGGGAAAATTACTCGTTCTTCTAACCGAACATGCTTCTGTAACAACTCCCCTAAGTTACGGAAGATTTGACGATCTTTACGTTACATACCCATGATTTGTTGAACATAACTTCTAATCTGTACATGTTGTATCAGCATTTCACGAATTTCAGGGATATCTATCTCTTGATATTGGGCAAACAATGGTAATAATACTTCTTCTTCGTCACGAAAATGATCTTCTCCATCGTTTTTTCAGAACTCAATAACATCTCTTGTCATCTGCTGAATACTCACTTTTTTATCATGAGTTTTTTAACTGTTGTGCCATTACCAATGTGTGTTGATGATGACGAGATAACGGATGTAGTGCTTCATGTCTTTTCATTTGTATCGACACCTTTTTTTATTTATAGTATCAAGTTTGTGTTTATTCTCATTTCATTTTAAAATAATCTGGAGAGGTATCATGTGATTTGTTACATAGAAAAGGAGAAATCGGATGAATTCATTAAGAAAATTTGTCATGGATATACGCTTTAATCGCTTTATTACAGGACTAATTATATTTAATGCGATCTTAATTGGTCTTGAAACTTTCCCAAATATTTATGAAAACTATCATACTTACTTTGTTGTAATTGATATAATTATTCTCGCCATTTTCACTTTAGAGGTTATATTCAAAATTATTGTATTGAAAAAAGGATTTTTCTCTAATCCTTGGAATATTTTTGACTTAGTTATCGTACTTGGAAGCGTGATTCTATACAGCACCCCGTTCGTTAGTGTGTTACGTATTTTCCGTGTTTTAAGAGTTTTTCGTACAATTACCGTTATTCCTACATTACGAAGAATTGTCTCAGCATTATTTATGGCGATTCCTACCATCAGCAGTGTATTGTTAATTATGCTGATAATATTCTATGTATATGCCATTCTAGGAACATCTTTTTATGGCGATATTGCACCTGAATATTTTGGTGATATCTTTTTAAGCTTTGTTACATTGTTCCAGATTTTCACTTTGGAATCCTGGGCAAGTGGTATTTTCCGCCCAATATTTGCAGAAGAACCATGGTCATGGCTGTACTTCCTATCCTTTATTGTGATCGCAACGTTCATCATGATTAATTTAATCGTTGGGGAAATCGTCAATAATGCACAAAAAATCACTGACGATATTGATGAAGATACAGATGAGATCAAAGAGGATACAAGTGAAATTAAAGAATTGCGGAAAGAAATACGAGAGCTGAAGGAAATGTTACAGAATAAATAAACCTTTCTAATTTTGTTCCTTGGATATCCCCTTGCATCTATCCAAGGAACAAATGAACCATTTCTATTTATCTCAATTATTCAATCTCCCAATCTATTGCTTCTTGTCCATTTCCTTCAAGAATTTGATTAGCTTTAGAAAATGGTTTGCTGCCGAAAAATCCTCGATGAGCTGATAATGGGCTTGGATGTGGTGATTTGATTACATAATGTTTGGATAAATCAATCAAGGTTTGTTTTTTCTGTGCTGCTGCTCCCCAAAGGATATATACAACAGGTGTTTCTTTTTGATTTAATGTCGTGATGACTTGATCAGTAAATTGCTCCCATCCCTTACCACGATGAGAATGTGCTTGTCCCTGCCGTACAGTCAATACGTTGTTAAGTAGCAATACGCCTTGTTCTGCCCATTTCACGAGATAACCATGATTCGGAATAGGGCAACCAATATCTGCATGTAATTCTTTATAGATATTTTTAAGTGAAGGCGGAATATCAACTTCTGGCTTAACTGAAAAACTTAAGCCATGCGCCTGATTGGGCCCATGATAAGGGTCCTGACCTAGAATCACCACTTTCACATGATGAAAAGGTGTGTAATGTAACGCATTATAAATATCATACATATTGGGATAAATCGTGTAGTTCTGATACTCCTGTTTCAAAAACTCTCGTAATTGTACATAATAATCCTTTTGAAATTCAGCTTCTAATAATTCTGCCCAATCATTATTCAATATGTTTGTCGTCATAACTATCAACCTTTTCTTAAAAATTGTTCTACTTGGTCTCTTGTCGGCATACCGCCTTGGGCTCCTATCTTGCCGACGGATAACGCTGCTGCTGCATTTGCAAACGTGACAGCTTTCGTTAAAGCTTGACCTTCAGCTAACGCCACTGCTAATGCTCCATTAAAGGTATCACCAGCACCTGTTGTATCTACAACATCTACTGAATGACCTGTTACTTCTTGCTCTTTGCCAGCTTCGACAAAAGATACACCTTGTTTACCTTTTGTAATAATTAATTTCTCGTTGGGCTGATTTCCGAATAGTTGTTGCCGTTCGGTTTCATTCGGCGTAATATATGTAGCTTGTTCCCATGTTGCTTGATCCAATTCCATAGCTGGTGCAGGATTAACAATAACAGGAATCCCATGTTTATGACATAATTCCATACTATATACAATCGTTTCTTTCGGAATTTCAAATTGAAGTAAAACATAATCACTCTTGAGAATCGCAGCTTTGATTTGTTCGATATAATCCTTTGTCACTTTGCCATTTGCTCCAGCAATGATAATGATTCGATTATCCTGTTCAGATAAGATGATATTAGCAAGACCTGTTGGTGTATCCCTTACATGATCAACGTGGTCTACTTGAATGTTTTCTTTCCGTAAATGATCCATTAAAACATCACCAAATTGATCGTCACCCACACGGCCAACCATCGTTACTTCCGCTCCCAAACGAGCAGCCGCTACTGCTTGATTTGCACCTTTCCCACCTGGTACTGTCCGAAAGTTAGTCCCTCTTACCGTTTCACCTTGAACTGGCATTATATCTGTTTCAGTAACTAAGTCCATATTAATACTGCCAATCACCGTGATTTTAGGTTGATTCATTCCTGACGTCTCCTCTCACTCGGAGTATGATTCTAACGCTTTTTTGAATAAGCTCCAAAATTTCCCCTGATCAAGTCCAGTAGCAAAATAAGCATTTGGCTCCTGACCTGTTACAGCTAAACGATCGACAACAGTCATCCCGTATGTATGCTCCCCTTTTGTTTCTATCGCAACATGAATATGTTCAAATTCAAAAATAGAAGGATCAATAAGATGTGCAATCGTACATGCATCATGAATCGGGCCACCTGGAAATGCAAAATAGTCTTTGTATGCTTGCATAAAAAAGACTAGTAACTCTGCCACAAATTCACTTACTGGATTGGCAATTTCTTTTAACTGTTCTACTGTTTCTTTGGTAGCCAAAGCTTGATGTGTTACATCCAATCCAAACATTCGAATCGGAAGTCCACTCTCAAACACGACTTTTGCTGCTTCTGCATCCACATAAATATTAAATTCTGCTGCCGGTGTCCAATTACCAAAGGTACCCCCGCCCATTAAAACAATTTCCTTTATCTTCGTCCTGATAGAAGGATCTTTGACTAGAGCCAGGGCAATATTGGTTAATGGACCTGTCGGAACTAATATAATCGGCTCTTCTGATTGGTGTAATTGCTCAATTATATAGTCAACCGCATGTTGACTAGTCGCTGTTCTTTTTGGAGTCTTCGGCAGATTAGGACCGTCTAAACCGGTCTCTCCATGAATGTGCTCTGCTATTTCTGGTTCTCTTACCATCGGCCGTGCTGCACCTTGTACTACCGGAACATCGTCTAAACCGATAATATCACAAACCTTTAATGCATTTAAGGTATTCTTTTCTACTTCTACATTTCCCGAGACCGTTGTAATGCCGACGATATCTAACGGACTAACTTTAGAAGCTGCTAGAATAATAGCAATCGCATCATCATGCCCGGGATCGCAATCTAAAATCACTTTCATCTTCATCACTCCTTTCCCTATATTGTACACAAAAAAACTGCGAAGCATCTACTCCACAGTTTGACTTCCATTTATTCCGGGTAAGTGTTATACAAATGATTGTTTTTCTTTTTCCATCCAGCCGTCTGCCCATTTTTGGATGCTTTCTAATACTGGTTCTAAAGCCTTTCCTTTTTCAGTTAAGGCATATTCGATTCTGACCGGTGTTTCATCATAGACATGGCGTTTCACGATGCCTTGTTTTTCTAAGTCTTTTAACCGTTCGGATAATACACGTCCACTAATACCAATTGTTGCTTCAATGGTAGAAAAACGTTGTGCGCCTTCTAATAATTGAAAAATGATCAATCCAGTCCAGCGCTTATTTAATATATTTAATGCCGATTCAAACTTCGGACAAATCGTTTTGTCTGCCATAGTTCTCACCTCTTTAATTATAGTATAGCAAATTTTTTTACATAAATAAAATAATTAATTTACTTGACGTAACTAATTATTGTTTGTATACTTAGTTACATAAAGTAAGTTAATATTTTTGGGGAGGAATTTCAGAAATGGCAAATGTAAATTTAGACAAAGTGCACAGTGCATTGAATTTTGAAGTAAAACATATGATGGTGTCCAAAGCAAAAGGTGAATTCCAAGAATTTGATGTAGATTTTAACGGAAGCTTCGATGACCTTCAAAATGCTAGTGTCAAAGTGACAATTGATGTAGCATCTATCGAAACAAACAATGAAGACCGTAACGGACACTTAAAATCAGGTGACTTCTTTGATGTAGAAACATATCCGAACATTACTTTTGTTAGTAAAAACATCGAAAAAGTAAATGATTCTGAATTTAAAATCACTGGCGATTTAACTATTAAAGGTGTTACAAATGAAGAAACTTTCACCGCTGAATACAACGGAAAAGCAAAAGATCCGATGCAAGGTAACACGATTGCCGGTGCAGATGTATCAGGGAAAATCAACCGTGAAGATTATGGTTTAACTTGGAATGCTCCACTTGAAACTGGCGGAGTATTAATCGGTAAAGAAGTTAAATTCTCCGGTGGATTTGAATTTGTTGTAGAAGAATAATAGTAAACACTAAAAGCCAACGCATCATGAAGCGTTGGCTTTTTTCATGCTATTAATACTAAACTGTCCCTCTTTCTATAAGATTGACCGCAAGTTCTTCATGGCGATTGTCTACCTTACCTAAAACATGTAGAAACAGCCGCTCTCCCATTGTTGCAATTGGAATTTCAAACGTAGTAATATCCATCATTTTTGCTATGGGCTGATTATCGAAACCGATGATCGCCATGTCCTTCGGTACGTTAATATGTGCATTCTTACAAGCGGTCAGGATGCCTGCTGCTACTACATCACTTGTTACCAATAGTGCATCTGGTTTTTCTGTTAATTCTGAGATTTCATCGATTACTTTCTGACCATCTTCAAAATAATAGTTTTCAGTAAAAACGAATTCCTTTTGTGGATATTGTTTCAAAAACTCCTTATAAGCCAGTTGGCGAAAGTAACTATTAGAGCCTGATTCTCGCCCTATGCAGTAACCGATTCTTTTATACCCCTTATGTTTTAGATAAGCTAATGCATCCATAAAACTTTGGTAATGGTCAACGAAAACGGAATCTATGCTTTTATTCCCTGCTGCATTTTCACTGACAACTATTTTTCCGTATTGCTGATAAGCTTCAATGGTTGCTAATTCGATGATATGGGAACAAATAATTAGTCCATCAATTTGTTTATGTTTTAACATATCTAACGCTTCTTGCTCTCTTTCTTTTTCGTAATTGGTTTGAATCAGAACAAAGTGATAATGATTTTCCACCGCTTGTTTTGCAATTCCCTCGATAAGCAGCCCAAAATATGGATGCTTTACAAAAGGAACGACAACACCGATTAGATGAGATTTCCCCTGACTAAGACTTACCGCATTTCGATTCACCTGATAGTCTACTTTCCTCATCACATCGATAACTGCTTTCCGCTTCTCTTCACTAACATATGGATGATCATTAATTACTCGAGATACAGTTGTCACTGACACGCCGGCCATTTTTGCGATATCACGAATATTTGCCAAGATTTTCACCTTTTTTCTAAAAAAATTCTTGCTCTGAAACGCGTTTCACCATCTAAGCTAAGATTAAAGGAGGGTGAATGATGGAAATAGTATTTGGTATTTTTATCTGGTTATTTATGTGTGGTAGTATCCTTATTTTAGCATCCTTTGCCATTCAATTAGAAGGAGAAGAAAAAAAGCATGATTTGAAGGGGTATCTAGATTATATCGAAGAAGTGTACAGTCGAAATATTACGGATCAGAAAAAATAAATGGAAGGCACATACAGAATCATTCATTGTTTTCTGTATGTGCTCTACTATTAATAGGATTCTCTGCTCTCCTTTAAATGTTTTAACATTGCAACGATTAGGAAACTAACAATCACTAACAGGAGCCAGGAGCTAATTTTACCTAAATGAACGATTTGCCATGTTTGAGATTGTCCGGGATATTGCCACGCCCCGAAAAAGGTAGCAATATTCTCCGCAATCCAAATAAAAAAACCGATTAGTACAAAGGATAGAACCAGTGGCATCTTATATGTACGATGATTTACACGATAATAAACAATCGTTTGTAAGAATAATAGAATCGTTGCAATCTTTAATACCCAGCGAAAATCATAGATATAGTGATGGGTAAAAAAGTTAAAATAGATTGCAGCACTTAAGATAGCAACCGTCCAAGTCTGCGGCCATTTCTCTAATTGGACATCAAGTCGACGCCAGGCCTGACATAAATAACTGGCAACACTAGCATACATAAAACCGCTATATAGTGGAACGCCAAATATTTTGGTTAAAGCCTCTTCCGGATAGCTCCAAGACCCCATATGTACTTTATATATTTCCAGTGCTAAACCAATAAGGTGGAAAACACAAATAACTTTCAGTTCATCCCATGTTTCCAGCTTCGTGACGAGCATGAGCACTTGGGTAATCAGACAAATGATCAGAATAAGATCATAGCGATGAATAAAAGATATGTCTACCATCTGAGTAATCGCTAATGTGGAGAAAATAACAACGGCAAAAACGCATGATTTTGCCTGTTCAATTCCAAACGTCCATAATTGTCGCACGGCTAGATCTCCAACACGTAACTGATGATTTCTTTGATTTTGCCATCTTTATGCTTGTTTAGCTTATAAATATCGCAGAAACTATAATGACGCTGATCTCCACTTCTATCTATCGAATGTATAATACCATTAACGACTCCTTCTTTTCCATGCGTAATCAGATGTTCGATTTCTAGTTCGAACTGGTTGCCGTTATCCATTCCTTGTAGCGCCTGCTCTAAGTTTTCAATACCCTTTATCGTGTCATTTCCGACCATGCGCCAAATGATATCATCCGTTACACTTTCTAGTATTCTTTCACTGTTTCCTTTTACGAAGGCTTCATTAAATGCTCGGAAAAATTGTTGATTTTTTGTCTCCATATATTGCACACTCCTTTTTCTAAATTAGTATACCATAGGAGGCTTGTTTGTTATAATGTAGCGGAAAGGAGATGATTTATTGATCATTAGACCTCCACAAAAAACAGATCAATTGTTGCAGTTGGAAGTGATGCAAGAACGTTACCTCGATGTCCCTCCAAATATCTCCGAATCGTTTGGCAGAGAACTCGCCGGATACCTTGGAGAGAAAAGTTTACCTTACTTCATAGACCTCATTACTACCACATCCCATTATGATTTATATGGACTAAGACTAGAAAGAAATAACCACCATTTCCAAATCGATTGCTTAATTTTATTCCCTTCCTTTTTCTTAATTACAGAAATTAAACACTTAAAAGGGAAACTTTTTATTAACGAAGCACATCAGCTGATTCAGTCGAAAGAATCAGAGGAGAAAGTGTACCAACACCCTCTTTCCCAAGCAAAATTACAAAAAGAACAGCTTAAAAAAGTTTTAGAAGACCTCGGTTTTGAATCCATTCCCATCTACACGTTAGTTATTTTCACTCATGATCAAGCAAATATTACATTTGAGCATCCAGATATGATTCCAGTTCAACAGCTCCCATTTCGATTGGGGGAATTAACTCAGGAGTTTTCAGATCCTAGGTTAGAGCGGAATCAATTATTACAATTAGGCAAAAGGTTGGTGAGTATGCATCGCGAGCGGCCTCTTACTTTTTTACAACCAACTGGAGAGGTACTTCGCAATATTAGAAGAGGTGTGTTTTGTCCTAAATGTAAACCGCTGGTAATGAAATGGACTCATGGTACTTGGAAGTGTAGTAAATGCGGCTATAAAGATAAAAATGCTCACATTCTTGCATTGATTGATTTTGTTTTTATGTTTGGATATACCATCAATAATAGGCAGGCAAGGTGGTTTTTATTATTAGACTCCATTTACACAGCATCACGAATTTTGAGGACATTAAAGGTTGAGTCTTACGGGGGAAATAAAAATAAAACTTATAACTTAAGGTTTTTACTGAATAGCTATAAAGGAAGGGCCTAATCAGGTGCCCTTCCTTTTTATTCATTATTTATTTGCAGATTTTCGGATTTATTTGCAACTCTTGCTTTTTATTTGCAGATTTTCGGATTTATTTGCAACTCTTGCTTTTTATTTGCAGATTTCCGGATTTATTTGCAACTCTTACTTTTTATTTGCAGATTTCCAGATTTATTTGCAACTCTTGCTTTTTATTTGCAGATTTCCAGAGCTTTATGCTTATTTAGAGAGAAACAGCTTTTTGTTTGATGCGGTTATGTTTAGTGGGGGAAAATCATTGTGACAACTTGTTGGAATATCATACAAAACTCAAACGATTGATCGCAGAAGTCCTGGTAGATGGAAGATCAACATATTTTCCAAGATGTAATGGGGATTAAGCCTAATCAGCAATTAATCGAAAATTTGTTGGCTAGCATTGATACCGTCATTCAACACAATTCACCACTGGATCAAATGCGAATTGTAAAAGATCCGATTCTTGCTGATATCTTTTTTGAGGAAATTCGTGATTATGTAGAAAAAAGAAAGAGCTATTTTCAAAGTGATGTTCCATATTATTTAAACCAGTTTCAATATGTGTAATGGAGAGGATACGAATAGTTCGTGTCCTCCTTTTTTTGTTTAATTTTTTATGTGTGTGGTAACTCATTATTGTACCCGCAAAAAAATAGAAGGAGAGTGAGTTAGTATGAAACAAAGAACTGGTCATGATTGGCATTTAATTGATCATAAAATCTTTATTCCATCCTTACTTTTCATCATTATGATTAGTATTCCTTTTTCTATTTACGAATCTGAATCATTAAATATGCTGAATACTATCTTTGATAAAATTGTCGATGTTTTCAGCTGGGGGTATATTTGGTATGCACTTATATTAGTAGCAGCCGGGTTATATTTATCCTTTTCTAAATATGGAAAAGTTGTGCTTGGCAATCCAAATGAAAAACCGAGATTTACTATGTTCGAATATGCTTCGATCTTGATCGCAATGGGGGTTGGCTCCACCATTATGAGAACAGGGATGGTCCAGTGGACACAGGTAGCCTTGGACCCTCCTTTTGGTGTGAGTCCTGAATCGCAGGAAGCACTTTTATGGGGAAATGCCTATAGTATGTTCTTATGGAGTTTTCAAGTTTTTGCAATCTTTGTGATGGCAGCTCCAGCGATGGCTTACATTATCCATGTTAAGAAAAGACCGTTGATGCGCATCTCAGAGGCTTGTCGTTGCATTTTCGGCGATAAATTCACCGATGGTCTGGGAGGAAAAGTGTTAGACATTCTTTTTTTAGTCAGCATCTTATCTGGTGCTGCTGTTACTTTAGGATTAGGTACACCAATCATTACCTATAATGTTTCGGCACTGTTGAATATGGAGGTTACCTTTGGCCTTACCATGATTATAACGATTATTTGGGTTTTTCTATTCTCTGTAAGTGCCTATCTCGGTATCGAAAAAGGGATCAAGCGCTTGAGTACATTTAATATGTATTTAGCTGGCGGACTTGCTATATTTATTTTAGTTGCTGGTCCCGGTATTTTTATATTGGATTATTTCACAGACACGGTTGGACATTTGCTTCAGCATTATCTGCAATTGTCCTTATATACAGATTCCGTTGCAATGGAGACGACTACCCATGTACAAAGCCATATGATATTTTGGTTTGCTTACAGTGCGACATGGGCGATGCTGCACAGTATTTTCGCAGCAAAAATTTCTAAAGGTCGTACGGTCAAGGAAATGATCCTCACCTATTTACTGGCGCCAACCATGCTTTCCTGGATCGCAACAGGTGTCTTAGGTGGATTTGGTGTAGAACGTTATCTTACAGGTGAAGTACCTGTCCTTGATATTGTAGAAGGCAATGATCCGATGAATGCAATACCGGAAATTCTTCTTTCTTTACCGTGGGCGAGCATTGCCATTATTGCATTTGTTGTGGTATCGATGATTTTCCTTACCACAACACTGGATTCTACAACATATACGATTGCAGCATATACGAGCAAACGGGACATGAGTAAAATGGAGCCATCACGAAAGCTAAGAGTCATTGTGGCAGCCATTATCACGACACTTGCGCTAATCCTTATGCAAATTGGTGGCCTTGCACCACTTGAAGTCATTTCAGGATTAATGGGAATTCCAATTATCATCATTCAATTGCTAACCATATATGCAGCAAAAAAAATGATGGATGAGGATAAAGCTTGGATTTATAACATTAGAAAAGAAGGGTTTAAAAGTCATTTACGTGATTAAATCACTCTAAATCTAGTCATATATATTGAATTTGTGTAAAATGATAATAAGTGGAGGTGTTTCAAATGGCAATGTCTCAATTATTGCCTGTATTACAGTTAACCCATGCAAAGCCTGACAAATAAGGCGATACTTTGTATGGGTGATTCACATATCGCCTTACTTGCGCAAGCTTTGCCCTTATCGAACGACTAAAATAAGGAGCTGGCAATCATGAAAACAAAAGCGCAAGATATACTCCCGGGAGAATTGCTACTTGCACTGCAGGAATATGTACAAGGAGAAAGCATCTATATTCCGAAGCGAGGCGGACGAAAAAAATGGGGAGTTAAATCTGGTAATCGTGCCTATTATGAGCAACGAAATCAACGAATTAAACACTTATTCCAAGAAGGTATGACGATAGAAGAATTAGCAGATACCTTTTGTTTATCAATCGAAACTATTAAAAAAATCGTATATACAAGAAACTAAGTAAAAAGATATGGCGAGAATAATGAAGAAACATTCTTGCCATATCTTTTTATCATGGATTTGGTAAACTATTAGTGTAAGGAGTGTGAACAATGGAAGCATTTATTCATCCACATCAGTTTCATCACATCAAACAACAAGCCAAAAGAGTTGTCAGTGCACAATCTCATTCTAATGATCAGCAAGTTATCGCTGCCGTGAAAGAAATTGCTATGGAAGCATTAGAAAAACAATTGCCAGATCAGCAGGAGACACTAACAGCTATTCGAACAATGAAAGCAAAAGAAGATATGGAACCATTCCTTGAACAAGTAAAGCAATATGTTATCCCTTTTCCAATGGTTAGTGATAAACAGATTCAAAAGGCTTTTCCAAAAGCAAAAAAACTGCAAATTCCTGACCTTGAGCAAATAGACAGGAAAGAAACGGTCTATTTAAGATGGTATGATAAAGGATCAGGCAAAACGTATATGCTCATCCCAAAAGAAAATAAACTGATCGGTATTCAAGGTTATCTCGAGTCCACTCAACATAAAGGAATCTGTACGATTTGCAATGGCCTTGAAGACGTATCACTATTTACAACAGCGAGAAAAGGACAAATCCGTGGAACCTATTCGAAAAAGGGAAACTACATTTGTAAGGATCCTGTCACCTGTAATCGAAATATTACTAATATAGATCCGCTTCATCAATTTATGGAGCATCTTAAAGCATGAATCTAAAAATAGATTCATGCTTTTTTATTTTCTCTTTCCTCCATCAACCTTACAAAAATGTAAGACAGTTGAAAGGAAAATCGATAGGTAGTTTTCACACCTTCTTTTACACTATAGATAGCAAAACAAAATTGGAGGTATTAAAACAATGACTAAATCTGTCGTAAACGTAGAAAACGTTCAAAAAATATTTGGTAAAAAATCTGAGAATCAATATAAAGCACTAGATAATGTTTCCTTCACTATTAAAGAAGGTGAATTTGTAGGGATTATGGGGCCATCAGGTGCAGGTAAGACGACATTACTAAACGTAGTATCCACCTTAGATAAAGCAACATCCGGAAAAATAGAGATTGCCGGTCAGGATATTACGGATATGAAACAGAATCAGTTAGCTGATTTTCGTTCCGATCAATTAGGATTTATCTTTCAAGATTTCAACCTGTTAGAGAACTTAACAGTTTATGAAAATATCGCATTGCCCCTTTCTTTACAAGGAGTAAGCTCTAAAAAAATCAAACCTCTAGTAACACAAGTTGCTGAAAAGCTAGGAATTAAATCAATTCTTGCCAAGTATCCGGTGACGATCTCTGGAGGACAAAAGCAACGTGCAGCAGCTGCCAGAGCACTAGTTCACGAGCCAGCAATTGTCTTGGCAGATGAGCCAACAGGTGCACTTGATTCAAAAAATGCACACAGTTTAATGAAAACCATGGAGCATTTAAATCAATATCATGATGTTTCTATTATGCTCGTAACACATGATCCATTAAGTGCCAGTTATTGTGAACGCATTTTATTTATTCAGGACGGTACGCTTTACAAAGAAATCACAAAATCCGGTGACCAACAACAATTCCACCAACAAATTCTGAATGTGCTTGCGGAATTGACAAGCATTCAATCGTCATAAGGAAAGGAGTGAGTGACATGTTAGTGAAACTACTATCTGGTAGTATGAAAAAGATGTGGAAAGATTATCTTGTATTATTATTTGGTTTAACGATATCGATTGCGATTTTCTATATGTTTGAAACATTGGCACAGAATAAAGCATTCCTGGAAGCGAACGCTCTTATAAGTTCCATTGTGTTTGTCTTCCATGTTGGAACCTTTATTTTAGGCCTTGTTACCATCTTTTACATTTTCTATGCGACATCTTTTGTTATGTCCTTGCGTCAAAAAGAATTAGGTATGTATATGACCTTGGGAGCGAAAAAGGGAAAAGTTACACAAATGATGTTTCTAGAAACTTTGGTAATTGGGATTATCTCACTTATTATCGGACTTATCGTTGGCGTAGGACTTTCAGAAGGAATTGCCCGACTGTTAATGTCTAGACTTGATTTTTCTGGTGAAGGATTCCAGCCGCTTTATGCATCATCTCTATGGACAACTGTTATTTTCTATATGATATTGTTCCTTTTAACCGCGATTGTGAATGCTATCAGAGTTGCACGCAAGTCAGTTCTAGAACTGTTACATGCTGATCAAAAAGCTGATAACAAAGTAATTAAAGGTTGGAAAACTTTCGTAGGAACATTATTTGCCATTGTGCTCATTACAGTCGGTTACTTTGCTATGATCAACATGGGTGAACTTGCACATGTAGGTGTTCTGATTGCTGCGGCAACCGTCACACCTGGAACCTACTTTTTCTTTATGGCGATGTTACCGTTTATCATCAAAAGAATCAAAGGAATTCGATCTATTAATGAAAAAGGGCTCAATGCGTTCACCTATGCACAGTTAGATTTCCGTGTCAGCCAGTTATCCAAAGTACTCGGGACAGTTGCAATGCTCATTGCATTAGGTTTAGGAGCAATGACAGCAGGTTTATCTTTTTACCATAATACAGAAATTCAATCCTCGCTGACACACAGCTATGATATCAAGGTACACCAACCGACAGAGGAAGAATTAACTGAAATGGAGAATTGGGAATTCGAAGAGCGGAATCTTTATTCCTACCGTGTTACTGATGATGGAGTTTATTTTTCCAAACATGATTTACAAGCAAATCCACCAATGATCAAGGAATTTACCGGTAACTTGGACGAATTGACTGAAGAAGTACGTGTAGAAAATAATCTATCAGCTTCTATCTACACAAACGACGAGGAAACAGATAATGGTGAAACAATGCCTGAACAATGGCAAACAGCATTAAGAACTGAATTATTGGCAAATTTCTATATGTTTGGTGATCGCTCTTTATACATTCTCGATCAGGAAAAATGGGAAGAAATCAATGCAGAAACTCAGACTGTCTTAATTGGAAAAGTTGATAATTTTACTGATTATACTGATACACTAGAAGAAATAGAAAATCGACATCTCCAATTAGCGCTTGAGTATACAGGTGAAGAACCCCTAACAACTGGTAGTAAATATGCAAATTACACCTCCTTAAAAAGTCTGGCGAATGGTACCATTTTTATGGGATTGTTTCTAGGTGTTGCTTTCTTAATGATGATGGCTAGCGTATTAATGTTCAAGCTACTCTCCAGCGCAACAGCAGACATTGGTCGTTACCAGATGCTAAGAAAAATTGGGGTACGTCAAGCAAAACTGAAGAAATCAATCTATAAAGAACTATTTCTTGTCTTCCTTTTCCCTGGGTTAATCGGCCTTGTCCACGTGCTTATCGGAATGGAGATGTTCTCGTTTCTTTTAATTGAACCATATACTAAAATATGGATTCCTATTAGTCTATTTCTCGTTATTTATGGACTATACTATTGGTTAACCGTAAAAATGTATCAACGGATTGTATTACCAAAAGGTTAAAGTGAGGGCTGCTTGTAAAGCTGCTTCAATTCATGTAACATGATAACCATAATATTCCTATCAAGGGAAGTGGTTATCATGTTTTTTTCCTTTTTAAGTATTGGAATCTATTTCTTAATCATTGTTTTAATTTTAATAGTTGCTTTTAAAGTATTGATTAAAAAAGAACGTCCAAGCAATTATTACACCCCGTTTGACAATATTACTGGACAAGAGCATAGAGCTTTTCATGAGGAAAAACAAGAACAAGTACAGCATGAAGAAGAATCTGATGATGTACGAGATTAGTTACCTGAAAAGACAGTCATAATAGTCGAGACTACAAAAATAACTACTAAGACAGTAATAATTCCGTAAAACCCCTTCTTCGTCAGTTCATTCCTGTCATTACGTGCTCTCTTTGATATCAAATAGGTGACAAAAGCTCCTATAAGTATCAGAATCATCCAATACCAATTATTCATACCTCATCTTCCTCCCCATTAATATCGTTTCGATAACACAACCATTGTGATAAAAACGGTCATAATCGTTAAAGCAGCTAATATAGCTACGGTTTGATATGCTGTTATAGCTAATAAGTTAAATTGTAATAATGTAAGAAAAATAGCCATATAACCAAGATTAATAAAATAACTGTAAAACATACTCCGTTCTTTAATTCTTTTCGTACGTTCATCATTCTGAATAAATTGTGGTGCTAAATAAGCATTACAAAAACACATAACGGTCATAGCAATCAACATTAGATCATGCCCAGCTGGAAACACGCCAGTACTGATGGTTGCCCAATTAAATAACGCACTCATTAATAGAAACACGGTTCCGAAAATAACAAATAACTTTCGATCATATTGTTTTTTCACGCTGTTCACCCTTTCTATTCTATATCTTCATCATCCAAAATAAACACTTCCTCTACGGTACGATTAAATAATCTTGCAATTTGCATAGCTAGTGGAAGCGAAGGATTATATTTTCCTTTTTCAATGGAAATAATCGTTTGGCGAGAAACATCCAATTTTATTGCCATCTTTTCTTGTGAAATACGTTGCATTTTTCTTAATTCCTTGATTCTGTTTTTCACCGGTAAACCATCCCCCCTATTGACAGTATAATGTAAAGCACCCTTTACCGTCAAAGAAACTTTACATTTAAAATATAAGATTGATGTAGCAATCGAATACGGCACTTGGTTCACTCTGGATGGATTTGTTATTTATACTCTTTTTTATGATAGATCTTTACTCTTCCCTAGATGGTTAGTGGTTCTTTCCATTTTTACGAGTTTCAAATAAAAAACACCGGACTGAATACAAATCCGGTGTTGCTTTTACTTATGAAAACCATCCCTTTAGGGTATCGATAATCTTTTGGAAAAAATTACGCTCGTCATCTTGTTCTTGTTGAGTTGTTACCACTTTATCTTCTAATTGTTGGCTTTCCATTTCAGCATCCATTGTTGTCATTTCTAATGTGGTTGCCTGCTCACCTTCCACGACATCAATTAATTCTTCTCCGTATTTATCCTGAAGAAACTGAATGTTTTCCTCATTTAATGGATCAATTCCAACTTCTACCTTACCGTCAATAATGTCTACGCCCGTATAATAGATCGAAAAATCATCATATTCAAATCCGTCTTGATCAATCTCTCTTTGCTTCTCTATTAATTGTTCTTCGGTATAATCAACTTCTCTTATCTCGATATCTTCCGGTTGCTTAGCAAAACCTTCCAGTGCTTGGCGGTGCTCATCTGCAATAGACTCAGTAAACATTAAGACTATCACACCTGTCTGTTTCTCTTCTCGATCAACATACAATCCTGCAAAACTGTCACTCAAATGCTCCTCAATATATTGCTGTGCATCCTCAATGATTTCGTTATGATTCATACCTTCTTCCAATTCAATCATCGTTCCCTCTAATTCTTCTGCATTTGCTTCAGCAAAAATTGTTGTCGGTAAAACAAAAGCACTTCCTGCAATTAGGCCAAATAACATTACTTTTTTTAGCCAACTCTTCACAGTCATCCCTCCATTTTCTAGCTTTAATCTATTAGTCGTTCATCATGATTAAAAGTTACAATTTCTCCAATTCAATATGGCTATTAATTTCTACATTTTCGAGAGCCTTCGTGGCTAACTGATGTGCTTCACGATTTTCCTTCCGAGTGATATCTTGATATAACGGATCAATTCCAATTGTCTCAAGCTTCTCCTCGATTCGGTCTGCCCACTGATTTAATGTTTCATCCATACACGGCCATTCACCTAATAATTGATTGATCACCACTTTAGAATCTCCTTTGAATGTCACGGACTGATGGTGAACACCCAATTCTTCTATTTGTTTAATCCCCTCAAATAATGCGGCATACTCTGCTTCATTATTCGATGTCAACTCTGACACTACGATATTTTTCCGAATGCGGTAGGACTTATGATTTTGTCTATAGTATATTGCACAACCTAGGCCTGCTTGGTTTGTTTTTAAATCAAATCCCGCGTCAAAAAATACAGTAACATGATGTGGTTCTGTTACGATTTCCTCGGTATATGAGACCAGTTCTTTCTTGTTCCAGCGATTACCTCGATGATCGAAAAACTGTATTGATTCTGCACGATTCCATTTTTCAAAATCATTAGCAATTTCCAATGCCTTTTCCGCATCCATTTCCTCTGAAAAAAAAGTAGTGCGGATTCCTTTTGTTGATAAATAAGCTATTTCGATTGTGACATACATCAATTACATCTCCTTTTGCTCATATCTTTATTTTCTGTAAATAGAATAGTAATGGTACAAGCTTTTTGTTATCGAATGATGGGGGAGTGAAAGCAGTTGACAATTTTTCTTAGTTATATGTTTCTCGGCTTATCTTTAGCCGCACCACTTGGTCCGATTAATGCGGCACAAATTAATCAAGGAATTAAAAATGGCTTCCTGCACTCATGGATGATCGGTTTAGGATCCATTATAGCAGAGTTGTTTTTTATTCTTGCTGTTTATTTTGGGGTTGTCCATTTTTTAGAAACTCCTTTTATGAAGACTTTCTTATGGTCGTTTGGTGCATTCGTTCTCTTGTATACAGGTATTGAAAGTATGGTTTCCACACAATCGGTCCAATTAAGAGAGGAACGTGATTCATTACGAAAGACCTTTACTTCTGGATTTCTGATTTCCATCAGCAATCCGCTCTCGATTTTGTTTTGGTTAGGAATTTACGGATCGGTACTAGCTAACACAATCGATAAATATGATACACTCCATTTGATTTGGTACAGCTCGGCAATTATTCTCGGGGTCATGATCTGGGATGTATCAATGGCACTAATCTCCAGTGGATCACGTCGTTTATTATCAGAGAAAACACTGAAAATGATCTCTGTTGTTACAGGACTTTCCTTAATTGGTTTTGCCATTTATTTTGGTTATCAAGCCATTCTACTCATATTTTAGATCACCTTATCCCATACTAAACATGGTTTAGTTTAAATGGATAAGGAGAATGTTGTGTGAGTGAATCATCAGCTTCATCAGAAAAGAAAATAGCTTGGTGGCAATTGGCACTGACCGGAGTCGGATGTACGATTGGGACAGGCTATTTTCTTGGTTCAAGTATTGGAATCAAACTTACCGGTCCTTCAATCGTTTTTTCTTTTTTGATTGCGGCTATCGGCACCTATATTGTCTTTAATTTATTAGCAAAAATGTCGGCTGCTGATCCTCAAGAAGGCTCTTTTTGCTATTATGCGGAAAAAGCATTTGGCAAATGGGCAGGCTTTAGCTGTGGTTGGAATTATTGGTGTTCGAGCATATTGATTATGGGTAGTCAATTAATTGCCTTGGCTATCTTGACAAAAGCATGGTTTCCGAATATTCCGCTTTGGGTGTTTGCGGCTATTTATGCGGTACTTTCTATTTTGGTCATCCTACTTGGCACAGGAGGATTTGACCGTATTGAAGATTTTTTAGCAGTCATTAAAACCGCTGCGATTTTTATGTTTATTATTATTGCCGTCATTGCACTATCTGGCGGAATTCCAGGTGGTTCAGCCTCCCAGCCAGGCATTCCAACTAATTTAGATGATACTTTTACCGGTGGATACAAAGGATTTTGGGCATCATTAATATATGCTTTCTATGCTTTTGGCGGTATTGAAGTCATCGGATTAATGGCAATCCGATTGAAGAAAAAAGAAGATGCGCCGAAAACCGGAAAAGTGATGTTAGGATTACTCGCTATTATCTACATCATCTCCCTTTGTCTAGCAGTAATCATGGCTCCAGTTGACAAATTCGACCCAAGTGAGTCACCTTTTGTAACAGCTTTAGCCGATTATTCATTACCATTTTTTCCACATGTCTTTAACGCAGCCATCATTGTTGCAGGCTTCTCTACAATGACTGCTGCTTTATTTGGAGTTGTCACTTTGTTAGTAACATTGGCAAAAGACGGTGACGCACCAAAAATTTTTTCGAAAAAAATGAAAAAGTTTAAAGAACTGCCTTTCCCTTCATTATTACTTGCCACAATTGGATTAGCAGCTTCTGTTATTACTGCGTTATTGTTACCGGAAAAGATCTACGAGTATATAACAACAGCTGCCGGAATCTTATTGCTTTTCAATTGGGCATTTATTATCCTTTCATCATGGAGTGTTTTAAAAGGAATAAAACTGTTAAACAAGGTGATCGCATCTATCGGATTACTATTTATTGCAGCAGCGGTATCGGGGACTTTAATGGATCAAAGTATTCGGCCTGGATTTTGGATCAGTTTGTTGCTCGTATTAATCATTACGGTTATTACGCTGTTTATGAGAAGACATTGGAACAACCAGTAATTGTTCCAATGTCACATAAAATTTATCGTTAACTTTTTTAAAGAAAACACTGCTTATCATTTCACCGAATTAACCAAACACCTGACCTCCGTTCACATGAAGTGTTTGTCCCGTTACAAAGCGGGAATCATCTGAAGCAAGATAGACAAACGTTGGGGCGATTTCAAACGGTTGACCTTGGCGATCCATCGGGTTACCTGCAAGTGCAACTTCATCAGCAGAAAAACTGGAAGGTATTAATGGTGTCCAAAAACGCCCTGGGGCAATGGCATTGACTCTTATCCCTTTTTTGACTAGATTTCTGGCAAGTGCACGTGTAAAGCCAATATTGGCTCCTTTAGTCGCAGTATAATCAATTAATTGATCGTATCCGTAAAATGTAACAACTGAGGAAGTATTAATGATCGAACTACCTGCTTTTAAGTATTTTAGTGCCGCTCTTGTTGTATAAAAATGAGAGTATATATTCACTTTAAACGTGTCATCAAACTGTTCATCTGTAATATCTTCTAAACTTAACTGCTGAAATTGAATTCCGACATGGTTGCATAAAACATCTAGCTGACCAAATTTTTCTACTGTCTTTTCCACAATCGCACTGCATTGCTGCTTTTCTCTTAAATCTCCCGGTAATAGCAAACAACTCTGGCCTAATTCCTCAATTCGGTTTTTAGTTCGATTGGCATCATCATGTTCATCTAAATAAGCAATCGCTATGTTCGCTCCTTCTTTTGCAAAAGCAATCGCAGCTGCTGCCCCCATTCCACTATCTCCACCTGTAATAAGTGCTACCTTATCTTTTAACTTCCCACTTCCCTGATATTGAGGATTTTCAACGATCGGCTTAGGCACCATTAAATCTTCTACACCAGGTTGGCGATATTGACGTTGTTCAGGCACTGTCAAGGCTACCTCTTCATATTGGGTTATCTTTCCGTAATTCGGATACATGGGATACTCTTCATGGCTCGGCCTGTTATCAGACATGTAAAAACCTCCTTTTAATCTTGCTAAAAGTACTCTATGTCATATAGGCGAATGTCGTGTTTGTCTTATAGATGAAAACTTTTGATTCAAAGAATTTAAAATAAACTAGCTCGCTAAGATAAAAGAAAGCATAACCTGCTATCAGGAGGTGAAACAATGCGCTATTATTACAACCCAGAAGTAAAGTACTTATTGATTCCGAAATCTCGGAATAAGGAAAATGTTTTATACGACAATAATCCAACACCTTGGCAACTGCCTGCGATTGGATCTAGACCACCTTATTATACGAATCCTGCTTATCAACCATATTATCCAATCATATAACATGGAGTAGAAAAATCAGGAAAAATGAAAACTTTAAAAAAAGACAACCAATTCAAAGCAGGAAGTATAGCACTTTTTCCCCGGAACTGGACGGCGCTTCCGGGGATATCTCTTTTCCTTCCATGGATATAATCGATTATCCTCGGAAGAAAACTCTTTTTCCCCGGAGCAGAGACGGGGCTTCCGGGGATATCTCCTTCCCTTCCATGAATATAGTCGTTTATCCTCGGAAGGGAACTCTTTTTCCTCGGAACAGGACGACGCTTCCGGGGATATCTCCTTCAGTGGGGGTTGCAAGACGGCATAGAAAATACTTTTGTCCCTCCTTACATATCACGCAACAAAAAATGAAAATAATCCCAAATACTTCTTCATATCATGTAACAAGAAGGAGGTATGAAAATGGCCGATGAACGCAAGGGACATACGAACAAAAAAGACCATCAGTTAGATCAGTTTCGTGTTGATGATAAAGGAAAAAAGCTGACTACCAATCAAGGGCTAAAAGTATCAGAAGATGAATTTTCACTCAAAGCGGGCGTGCGTGGTCCCACTTTAATGGAAGATTTCCATTTCCGTGAAAAAATGACTCATTTTGATCATGAACGAATTCCTGAACGGGTTGTCCATGCACGTGGATTTGCAGCTCATGGTGAATTCCAACTCTATGAAAGTATGAGAAATGTTACGAAAGCAAAATTTTTACAGGACGTAACCATTAAAACTCCTGTGTTTGTTCGTTTTTCAACAGTAGTAGGCTCTCGAGGATCTGCTGATACTGTTCGGGATGTACGCGGGTTCGCTACGAAATTCTATACAGATGAAGGCAATTTTGATTTAGTCGGGAATAATATACCAGTTTTTTTCATCCAAGACGGTATTAAATTCCCTGATATGGTACATGCAATTAAACCGGAACCACACAATGAAATACCACAAGCATCATCAGCACATGACACATTTTGGGACTTTGTCGCTAACAATCAAGAAACAGCTCATATGATCATGTGGCTTATGTCTGATCGAGCAATCCCTAGAAGCTTTCGAATGATGGAAGGCTTCGGCGTGCATACATTCCGTTTTGTCAATGAACAAGGTAAAGCCTATTTTGTGAAATTTCACTGGAAACCTACGCTTGGTACCCATTCTCTTATTTGGGATGAGGCACATGAACTAGCTGGAAGAGATCCTGACTTTCATCGCCGCGATCTATGGGAAGCGATTGAGAATGGATATTATCCTGAATTTGAATTGGGTGTTCAGATCATTAACGAAGAAGATGAGTTTGCCTTTGATTTTGATATTTTAGATGCCACGAAGATTTGGCCGGAGGAAGACGTACCTGTTCGAATTATCGGCAAAATGACATTAAACCAAAATGTCGATAATGTATTTGCAGAAACAGAACAAGTTGCCTTTCATCCTGGGCATGTAGTACCTGGAATCGATTTTACCAATGACCCTCTTTTACAAGCACGATTATTCTCTTATACAGATACACAGCTTATTCGTCTTGGTGGTCCAAATTTTCATGAAATTCCAATTAATAGACCGGTTTGTCCATTCCGTAATAATCAACGTGATGGCTATCACAGACAAACGATTAACGTTGGTAAAGTAAGCTACCACAAGAACTCATTGGCTGGGAATACTCCATCAGAAGCAAGTGTTGCAGAAGGAGGTTATCAACACTACCAAGAAAAAGTAGAAGGGCGTAAAGTCCAAGGTAGAAGTAAAAGTTTTGCAGATCACTTCTCTCAAGCGACCTTATTCTGGAACAGTATAAGTGAAACGGAAAAAATGCATATTATTAACGCATTTAGATTTGAATTAGGGAAAGTGAAAAGCAAATCTGTTAGACAACAAGTAGTTGATATGTTTGCTAACGTGAACTTAGAATTAGCGATAGCAATTGCTGTAGATATCGGTGTAGTTCCTCCTAAATCAGGTGGTTCGAATATAACAAAAGCATCTCCTGCACTTAGTCAGCAGAATACAACATTTAGTGCTTTTTCTCGTTCGGTTGCTGTTATTGTCACAGATGGCTTTCATGATGCTGATGTAAAATATGTATTGTCCTCCCTAAAAGCATCCGGTCTCCAGCCCGAAATTGTTAGTGAAAAACTTGGCATCATAACAGGAATGAATGGCACACAGCTTGAAGTTGATCATGCGAACTTAACAGCTGATTCAGTGTTATTTGATGCAGTATATATGATTAGAGGAAGTGACAGAAATAAGAAATTTAATAAGGATATAGCGTACTTTATTGACGAAGCATTCTCTCATTATAAGACAATAGGTGCTACACACGAAGGAATCCAATGGTTTGAAATCAATGATTTTGACGGTAAGACCGGCGTGGTGATTGCAAATAACATGAACACCTTTGCCCATGAATTTATAAAGGAGGTTGCCGTTCATCGACATTGGAATCGGCAAATAGTCTAAGCCACTAAAACGAGTCTCATTCTTAGTCATAAGAATGAGACTCGTTTTAACTGATTGTGAGGAACAGTTTCTTCTACCAATCCCCATTCCTTCTCAACATCTTCCTATCTGATAAACTGCATCAAAAAAGTCCCGACTATTTCTTTTGCCAACTACATATTTTCTAATCCCGTTCTTTTGTATAGAAACAGTTAAAATTGGGAAACAAAAGGGAAGAACGAAATTTTTGAGGTGGTTAAAATACGCATAAATTCATTCTTAAATCGTAACAAAAAAACCGTAAGGGAGAAAGATGATTCTAATAACATTCAATTAGTTGAAAGCCTAGATAAGAATCTTAGAAATCTAAGAACATTGTTAGACGAACCGGATGATCTGGTAATTCGAACATTTACTATCCGAGGCTCAGAGCATAAATGTGCCACGGTTTATATAGAGGGACTGGTGGACGGTGCTTATGTAAGAAATCATATTATAGAAAATTTACAGCTGAAAATTGTACGTGAACAAATACCCGATAATAAACAAAAGCTTTTGGATATATTAAATCAAGAAATTCTATCTACATCTACCATCAAAGAAGGCTATACATTGGATGATGTGTCGAATGAAATTTTAAGCGGGAGTACAGTTCTTTATTTAGATGGACTAGACAAAGTACTTATAATCAGTACACAAGGCTGGGATAAACGTGATATTCAAGAACCTATAACAGAATCTCTGATTCGTGGCCCTAGGGATGGTTTTGTAGAAGATTTACGTACGAATATCGTCTTGATGCGCCGTTATATTCAAGACCAAAATTTACGATTTAAGACATATCAAATTGGTAGAAGATCCAAGAAAAATCTAGTAGTAACTTATATAGCTGATGTCATTCATCCGGACATCTTAAAAGAAATTAATAGAAGATTAGAATCCATTGACACAGATGATGCTCCAGAATCAGGATTTGTTGAACAATGGATTGAGGATGACTATCTTTCTCCATTTCCTCAACTTATGAATACAGAACGACCGGATAAAGCCTCTTCTGCGCTTTTGCAAGGAAAAGCTGTCATTATGCTTGATGGTAGTCCATTTGTTTTAATTGCTCCGACTACGTTAGGGAGCTCTATGCAATCCCCTGAGGATTATTATGAGCGATGGACTATAGGGACCTTATTAAGAATCTTACGGTATATAGCAGCATTTATTGCTATATTTTTACCGTCTTTATATATTGCGCTAGTTTCTTTTCACCCTGGAATGATCCCAACCAATTTAACCTTTTCGATTGCGGCATCAAGGCAGGGTGTTCCTTTTACCCCTTTAATAGAAGCATTGCTTATGGCTGTTACGATGGAGTTGTTACGAGAAGCAGGGGCACGATTACCAAAGACAATTGGGCAAACGATTGGAATTGTTGGAGGACTAGTAATAGGGGATGCTGCAGTACAAGCAGGAATTGTAAGTCCGATCATGGTAATTGTTGTTGCTCTAAATGCAATTGCATCGTTTGCCTTACCAGCATATAGTCTTGCAATTGCTTTTAGAATCATTCTGTTTGGGTTTATATTCTTATCGGGAATGTTTGGACTCTACGGCATTATTATCGGTTACATTATGGTAAACATTCATATTGTTAACCTTAAAAGTATCGGGGTTCCATATTCCACACCATTTGCTCCTACCTTCTTTAAGGATTGGGAAGATCTTATTTTCCGAAAACCCATTCCACTGTTAACAAAAAGGCCTCAATATATGGAAACAAAAGATAAGCAGTCAACGGATAAGGAGAATAGGTAATGAATAAATTTGAATATGCTGATGATAAAATATCCGAAAAGCAAATATTAGTCGCCGTACCCTCATTTGTGATTGGTATAGGCATTCTTTCTCTACCACAGAGTGTCGCCTCTGCAACAACAGCGTCCGATGGCTGGGTATCTATATTAATCGGAGGCATGATTGCTATTATCATCACCTGGTTTGTTGCTAAACTTTCAACAAGCTTTCCAAATCAGTCTTTTATAAATTATTCATCAGCTATTGTCTCAAAACCTATAGCAATATTGCTAACATTACTATTCTCCATTCTATCGATGGGAGTAACTTCATTACAAGTTCGACAAATTGCTGACATTGCCAAGCATTATTTATTACAAGAAACACCAGTAGAGATCATCTCATTCACTTTTCTACTATTGATCATTTATGCCGTAGCAGGTTCTAGAATAGGTATATTCCGATTAAATACCATGTTCTTACCATTCGTATTTTCTGTCGCATTGATTGTTATTGTTTTTAATATAAAATGGTTTGACCTAGGCTTGTTATCCCCAACTTTTGAGTCTAGTTTTAACGGATATGTGGAAGGAGCTAAAAATAGTATATTGTCTTATGCAGGATTTAGTATACTTTGGTTTTATATCACACTTGTTAAAAAACCTAACAAAGCCCCACAAATGGCCGTTTTAGGGATGTGTATCCCTGTTGTTTTATATTTAGCCCTATTCCTTAGCTGTATCGTAGTTTTCGGAAACTCTGTTACTTCCAACTTACAGTATCCCACCATCGAATTAGCTAAAATAGCGGAAATTCCAGGTGGTATTTTGGAACGATTTGAATCATTATTTTTCGTTATTTGGATCATGGCTATTTTCAATACAACTACAATGGCCTTCGACATTGCTGTACTCGCAGTTAACACCATTTTTAAAAACATGAGTAAAATTAAGCTTATCTTCATCATTGCACCCATTGTATATATTACAAGTATGTCCCCACAAGATTTCGTACAGGTATCTGCCTTTGCTTCGATTATTGGCTATAGCTCGGTTCTATACACTGTATTTGTTGTTATTTTATTATATGTTATCGCTAAAATAAGGAGAGTGAAGTAACATGAAACACCTTCTTCCATTTCTCTTTTGCACCATTGCAGTATTACTTACAGGGTGTTGGGATGAATTACCAATCGATGAAAGAGGCTTTGTTATTGGAAGCGCGATCGATATGGATGATAAAAAAGAAAAAGGTGAATATGACATAACTTTGACTAGTCAGTTTGTAATACCAGGTAATTTATCCAGCCCCACTCAAGATGGAGGAGATAAACTTGCATTCAAAAATATATCTGTTACTGGGCAGAGTGCATTTCAAATTTCTAGGGAAATGTTAGGTCTTACAAACTGGATTCCTAACTATGAACATTTAAAAATTTTGATTGTTTCAAGTGAAGTCGCAAGTGAACCAAATTTATTTTCAAGTGTTGTAGATGCTTTTATTCGTGATCATGAAATGCGTAGAGGAATAAAAGTGATGATATCTGATGGTGCTGCAAAAGATGTGCTTGGACAAACGTCAGAAACTGAGGAGCTTCCTGCTCGATTCATCGATAAAATTATGGAAAACAATGTAAAATCTTTAGAGTTAATTGAACCGGTTCGGATAGGCTTATTGCATCGATATTTGTTAAATGAAAGCAGTTATATGCTTCCACTTCTTACATCATCAGCGGAGAATGTTAATTATAATGGTGTAGCTGTATTTGACGGAAAATCAGATCAGCAGGTCGGCACTCTTATGGGTGATGACATAAAGGGTTTCAGACTAATAAAAGGAGATATTAAAAATGGCATATTAAATTTCCAAATAGATGGAGAGCTCATGATATATGAGATAAGTGACGCAAGAAGTTCCATAAAAATAAATGCTAAAAACAAGGAAAATGTAAAAATATCGATCTCAATTGATACAGAAGGATACATTGCTGAAATGTTTGGTAGTAAATCTCTTCAAGATCAAGCATATATAGATAAAATTGAAGAGGAAATCAATAAAAAAATAGAGGAAATCGTAACCAAATCAGTAGAGACAGCACAGGACGAATTAAAGATTGACTTTTTCGATTTCAGTAACATACTAAGACAAAAACACTATGAAGACTGGAAGAAGATTAAGGGTAATTGGGAACATGGAGATAATCTTTTTTCACAAAGTACTGTAGAAATATCTGCTAAGGCTATTGTAAGGAATATTGGTGCTTCGGATAAAGTAAAAGACGTAGGAATGGAGAGATAAACATGTGGGAAGTTATATTAGGTACACTACCTAAAAAATTAATTTTGATCTGTACTTTATTAACTTTTATAGTGCCCTATGTTATTTATAAAATAAATCAAAAACTCCATCAAAATGGGGATCCTCCTTGGAAGAAAAAAAATTAGCATATATTTTTGTTTTTTTTTTACATTTGGATTTTATCACAGCAAAGATAATTTAAATTAATCTATAAATTTAGTTATAATTTATTCCATTATCTGGAACACTAAACTTGATAATACTTAAAGAAGGTGTAAATAATGAACCGTAATACTACAGTAACATCACTGAATAAAAGGTACACACCGCTTTTCCCAATAATTCAAAAAATCAAACTACTATCAGAAAGGTTCAAGAAATGTGAAAGCATCTGAGGCTATACTATGGAGTATCGCATTACCAGGATTCGCTCAAGTGCTCAATGGAAGAATAGTTAAGGGGATTATCTTAATTGGATTAGAGTTTTTAATTAATGTTCAGTCACATTTAAACCAAATCATTATTTTTAGTTTTTATGGCCAAATTGATATGGCTATTGCAACAGCAAACTTTCAATGGCTCATGTTTTACCCATGTTTATATTTTTTTGCTATGTGGGATGCATATCGTGATGCAGGCGGTGATAAGAAGCCCTATGCTTACTTGCCATTTGTATTTTCTGCGTATTTCGTAACGGTGGGAACGATTTATTCTTCAACGTTCACTTTGTTCGAGGTCCTCTTAGGGCCATTATGGCTACCAATAGTAAGTGTAATACCAGGGATGCTTGTAGGATTTCTGTTGCAAATATTCATGAGAAAGCGAAACTCCATAAGATATCAATAGAGAGCAGTTCCCAAGATACATCCTTTTGTTATATAATTCATGATAAAAAAAGTGCAGAGCGCCCGTTTAGAAACGTAGCGGCTTCAGAATCAACTGAGATAAAGGTATCACGGTGAGTTTACGACCGATGATGACTTATCCTAGGACGATTCGTGCTAGTTTCTGGGCGCTCGGAGCTTGACAAATTATTTACTTTTTGAGATTATCCTTCTTTATTTCTTGCTAATTTTTCGCGATCTTTCGTTCTTGGTGGTTGTTCTAACCAATTGTTCTCTATCATAATGTCTGCACCACTTTTGGCTAACTTTGATACTTCTAACGACAGACGTTCATAATCGACCATCAAATCACTTCGTTGACTGGCAGCTGCAGCAGTAGCATAATTACCAATTCCAGCTGACATGAGTAGTGACATATGAAACATTATTAGCTTGTCAGAGAACGTTTTAGTAGTCGAATCACTTATTGCGAGATCTGGAACCTCTGGAACATCCATATCATTTTCTAAGAGTGTATCAGTGAAAACTTTAATATGCTTTTGGGAGACTTTTTTTGCTCTCAGCATAAAATCTTGTACTTCTTTTGTTGGAGAGGTTTGGGCAAATGATAAACATAACTTTAAACCTATTGTATTTGTCTCTATATTCATATACAAATGGGAAATTTCGATAGCATTCAATGGTCGTTTTTGCGTCAGTGGGTTCAAACCACTCATATATTTTTTGCTATCGACATAATTCGTTTCTTTTGGGACTTCGATATATGGATGTCTTGCATTTACTCCTTTGGCTAAAGCTATTTCAGTTGATCGATTAAAAAGCTCTATTGATTCATTAAGAGCATTTGTAAAATAATTTCGTATATCCTCTCTGTCACTCATAGCGACAGATCCACTATAGGAAACCATCCCTACTTTTGCTATATGATTAATATAACTTAAGCAAAATAAATCGGTATAAAGCCATGGAGAATCCAAGTTTACATCTTGTTCAACAAATCCGTTAGGCTGTACATAATTATCCTGCTCGAAAATGGTAAGCAAGCTGTCAAGATGACTCGATGAAATGTCATAAGCATTCTGAACAACTGGTTTTATATCGGGATCCTCAATATGTTGCAGCATAAACTTTAACACGCATTTCGACATACTATCATTCATGTAGCCCGTCCACAGTGTAGCAATCTCACCAGATGTTAGATGAATTATTTTATCACGCATAAGTAACCTCCAATAATAGTATTCATATATTTATTATGCTCAAAAATCATGCATAATATGAGATATAATCTATATACAGCCTATCTATTAGAAGAGGTTAATTAATGTTATAGTGACGATTTTCGAATCGACAAGAAAACGAGCGCGGTAAAGATTAGGGCTAAACCAATAAGTATTTGTACAGTTATTACTTCTTTTACAACTACCATTCCTAAAATAGATGCGGTGAGTGGTTCTGCAAGTGAAAGTGTCACAGCTGTTGCTGCGGAAGTACCTAACAAACCACGGGCAAAGAATAAGTAAGCGATCGCAGTTGCTAAAATTCCTAAATGTAATGCTACGATAATGCCATTCGATTCCAATAACCAAGAAAAATCATATAAGAATAAAATTGGTGATAATAAAATCGCGGCCAACGTGAACACCACTGCAACAACCGTTTCCGATCGATGTTGTTCCAATAACTTTTTGCTAAACAAGGTATATGCTGCAAAGGATAACCCCGCTCCAACAGCCATCAGAATCCCTAATGGTGATATGGTAACGGTCTCTTGATTCGAAGCTAGCAATGTACAACCTGCTACCGCTAAAATAGTAGCCAACCACCATCTTCTGTCAGGGATATGTCGATAGAATAACCATTCTAGTAATCCCGCTAATATTGGTGCACTCCCAATTGCTACCACCGTACCAACCGCTACCCCTGTCCAAGATACCGCAGAGAAAAAAAGTGGTTGATAAGCTGCCATCGATACTGCTGCTAAGCATGTCGTCAGCTTGGGCCACCTTTTGATATAAAATTTTCCTTGTATGACTACAAACACTAATAAAACTATTCCACCTATCGCTAAACGAATCGCCCCAATAGCTACAGGATGTGCGGATGATGGTGCAAAATTTTGAGCTGTACCTGTTGTCCCCCATAGTACAGCAGCAACCAATATCAATAAAAAAGCTTTCCGCTGACTCATAAAACGCTCTCCCAACTTTCTTATGACTTCGTGAACAACGCAATTCAAAATCATTTATTTCCTATAATATACCAGTTTTAGATTTGTTTACACAAATGGAAAAATTAAATAAGTTGGACAAAACGCACCTAACTACTTTGGTGTAGATAAAATATCTTGACGATATTACCACCATTCAGGTTGCTCACTTTTCTTTTGACGTATCTAAATACAAGGAAAACCACTGAATGTATTGGTAAGATTTCCTGGTAAAACGGAATTAACCGGGAAATCTGCCTATTAAAATGAGGAGTTTTCCCGGTATAAATATAGTTACAAGGAAAACGACCAAGTAGCATAAGAGGTTTTCCCGATAATAAAGGTACCGAAGTTAGTTGAGGAGTTCCCGTGGAAACGGAAGCGGGCAGCCGGAGTGATGCTTTCCGTCTACATATCATTTGAAAATTACCCCTTTGATACAAAAACACTATCATGCCGCGGGTTATATACTTTCCTTATAAAAAAAGGCTCTCCATAAGTCATTAACGATAACTTATAGAGAGCCCTTTTCGCTATGTTGTCCCCTCTATTCTTTTATTAGAAGTGATAACCGCCTTGTCTTGACGTACAAATCTGCTAGACCCAAGCCATGCAGCAAGTGCAAAAATTAAATAAATAGCCTGTGTCGCATGGGCTCCTTGAAGAATGACCTGCAATCCCATACCAAAACCGAGGGAAGGGATTGCGATCAGAAACGTCCGAAAAATCCGCTCGAAGCCTTTTTCTAGCGGCAGTGGCCAAATCCGGGAGAAAAAAACTCCTAAAGCAACACCCATACCTGATACAACAAAAAGCTGTACCAAAGTAATCGGGGTAGGAAATGGCCAGTTCATCAGATAGTGACCAATTAAATAAAAGATCTCAAGAAACAGGGTTATCCCGATCACCTTTTGAAACGTCTTGATATTCATCCATGGATGGAACAGATATAAGACGACTAAAAGAACAGCTAAAACCAAAGTCCCATTCATCTTTTCTCTCCTTTCTGCCACTTGATCTTTTGATTACTCATCTATCTCAGGAGCACGGACATTTTCGATTAATTCTTGGATGTCTTTAGGCGGTTCTGGAGTCATCCGGGACACAATAAAGCTGACAATAAAGTTCAGTATCATCCCGACCACCCCGACACCTTGAGCATTAATACCGAAGAAACTATCTAAGATCGGTGCTTCTGTACCAAAAATAGATGGGGAGAGTATCGCACCGATCATAATCAATGTGAAACTCAAACCAGCAATAATACCTGCGACTGCACCTTCTTTATTCATTCGCTTGTCAAAAATACCTAACAATATAACTGGGAACAAACTTGCTGCACCTAAACCAAAGGCAAGTGCGACAACCTCTCCAGCAAATCCAGGAGGGTTTATGCCGACATATGCTGCAATAGCCAGTGCAATGAGTAAGGTAATCCGGCCAACTCGTAATCGTTGTGATTCTGAAGCACTTTTATTAAAGATCCGATAATAGATATCATGTGATACAGCACTTGTCATCGTAATTAATAAACCTGATGCCGTTGACAATGCTGCTGCTAAACCTCCTGCTGCAACTAATGCAATAATAAAAGGAGCCAGATTTGCCACTTCTGGAGTCGATAACACGATAATATCTCCATCAATGGAGACCTCATTGTCCTCACCACCAGTAAAATTCACGACTCCATCACCATTGACATCATCTAATTGTAAGAGACCAGTTGTTTCCCACTTACTTACCCACTCAATACTCTGAACTTCTTCGATTGGCTTATCTGCGATCGTATCAATTAGATTGTATTTAGCAAATGCACCAACTGCAGGAGCAGTTAAATAAAGAAGGCCAATAAAGATGATTGCCCAAACCGCTGACCAACGAGCTGCACGGACACTTTTAACCGTATAGAAACGGACGATTACGTGAGGAAGACCAGCCGTTCCCGCCATTAAAGCTAGCGTAACCATAAAGACATTAATCATAGAAAGATCTGTAAATGGTGCCATATACTCCGTCATACCGAGATCTACTTGGATTTGTCCCAAGCGATCAACAATATCACTGCTTGTTATGGCGAGTTGCGGAACGGGATTACCTGTTAACTGAAACGAAATGGCAAACGCCGGTATTAAAAAAGCGATAATAATAACAAAATATTGAATCGCTTGTGTCCAAGTGACACCTTTCATCCCGCCAAGTAATGCAAAAAAGCCAACAATAGCCATACCAATCAAAACTCCTACAACAATATCAACCTGAAGATAACGACTGAAAACAATTCCTACCCCGCGCATTTGACCGGAAATATACGTAAGCGAAATAAAAATGGTTGCAACTGCTGCTACCGCACGAGCACCACTTGAATAAAAACGGTCACCTATAAAATCAGGAACTGTAAACTTCCCGAATTTACGTAAATATGGAGCAAGTAGTAATGCTAAGAGAACGTAACCACCAGTCCATCCCATTAAGTAAATGGTTCCATCATATCCTAAAAATGCCACCAGTCCTGCCATCGAAATGAAAGAGGCTGCAGACATCCAATCCGCAGCAATGGCAGCCCCATTGGCTACAGTTGGAACTCCCTGTCCTGCGACATAAAAATTGGATGTATCTCGAACCCTTGACCACCAACCAATTCCTGTGTAAACAGCGAATGTAATAAGTACCAGAATAATCGTAATAACTTCAACACTCATGAAAACCCTCCTTATACCTGCTTACCTAAGTCTAATTCCCATCCTTTATCATTTCTTTATATTGCTTATCGAGTTTATCCATCCGAATGGCATACGTAAGTATCAGAATGATAAATACCAGTATCGAACCTTGGTGTGCAAACCAGAACGATAACGATACATTTAAAAATTGAACATTAGAGAGAGGTTCAGCAAACAGAACTCCAGCACCAAGACCAACTAAAAACCAAACAATAAGCAAACCTGTGATCAGTTGGATATTTTTCTTCCAATACCATCTCTGTTTTTCATTGAGTGTTTGATTCATTGACTATTCCCATCCCTTCCTGCTTTTATTAATGTTAGAGTTTTTAGTAAACGCTTACAAATTACCATGAATTAGCTCCTGCCTACTATAAGTTCGCCACGGTAATAACCATCCGTAAGCCTCCAAAACCAGAAGTGTTACTTTCTGCTTTCAAAGCCCATCCTCTTTGAAAGCAGAAAAAAATACTAAATACTCTAACATTTGTATTTAGTATATTAAACATAATTGATTCAATTTCGAGATTTTCCTGAAATGCTGTTCTATCTGTTTAAAATGTTGAATGAATTGTGTGAATGGTTAATTTAACCCTTGTAACACATCAAAAAATTCTTTGGCTACCGTTCTACTCATCGGAACTTGCGATTTATTTTTATCCTTAATTACAATGTTATAGGCTCCGTTAAACCACGGAGTAATTTCCTCGATCGCATCAAGATTAACGAGATAACTTCTATGCGGTCGGTAAAAAGGAAAGGCAGCCAGTTTTTCCTCTAACTCTTTTAAATTCATTTTTGTTTCGATAACTTCATTTGATAACATATGTAAAAGCAACTGTCTTCCTTCACGGACTGCATAACCGATTTGCAATGGATCCACAACCACCATTTTATTATCAGTAGAAATAATCAGTTTATCAATTTTTCGCTTTTTTTGCTGCTTTTTTTGCAGTTCTTCCCTTACTCGTTTCATAGCGGTGTCAAAACGAGCTTTGTCAAAAGGTTTTAATAGGTAATCTGTCGCTTGAAGGTCAAATGCTTGAACAGCATAGGTGTCATAAGCTGTAGTAAATACAATTACTGGCTCATCCCCCTCTTCATTACGCAATGTCTCTGCCACTTCCAAACCGGTGAGGCCTGGCATATGTATATCTAAAAACAGGACAGCAGGCTTATATTCATGATACAACTGAATTAATTGCTCGCCATTCTCCGCACTTGGACATAAGCTCACATCTTCTTCCTGCTCAAGCAGATAAGACAGTTCTTCCCGTCCAAGACGCTCATCCTCTGCGATCATCACGTACATCTTCATTTATGCCACTCCTTGTATCAACAAGTATTTTAAATGAAACGGAACTTCCTTTTTCCGGATTGTTGCGAAAGTGTAGCCGACTCTTCTCTCCCATAATTCCTTTCAACCGTTCATTAATATTATATAAGGCTGTACCATTACCATTCTGTTGATCAATGGGTTCTGTTCCGAGTAATGCAAGCATATCATCTGAAAAACCTTTACCATTATCGCAAACCTCAATATGAACCCATTCTTCTTTCTTTTTAATAGTTAAATCAATTTTACCTTTGATTTGATTATTCTTTAGCCCGTGTTGAATACAATTTTCAATAAGGGGTTGCAATGTTGCTGGCGGTATCAATACATCTTCAAGATCTCGATCAATATGAATGTTAATGATGAGCTGATCCATGAAACGTGCAGTTACAATTTCCACATAGGCATTCACATGCGCGAGTTCATCTTTCAAAGGAATTAGCGTTTTGCTGGCGATGGACAGGTTCGCACGCATATAGTGACTTAGCTGTATGAGGATATGACGTGCTTTTTCCTGATTGACTCGCATCAAAGAATGAAGCAAATTAAAGGTGTTAAATAGAAAATGTGGATTTATCTGTGCCTGAAGATTTCGTATTTCCGCTTCCTTCAGAAGTTCTTTCATCCTCTCCGCTTCAAAACCACTGATTTGATTAGAGATAATAGTGCCTAAACCTTTAGCAAGTTCGATTTCTACAGCCCGAATTTGTTGGGAATGGCGAAAATATAAATTAATCAGACCAATTATCTCGCCAGAACGATAAATCGGTACCATTATCGCGGTTTTCAGTGGACAGGCTTCAGATCGGCATTGGATCCCCTCCCTGTCATAAGCAACCTGTATATCTCCAGTATCAAGTGCTTTGTGTGATAGCCTCATTTTAAGCGGCTCCCCTAACCGATGATGGTCATCCCCCAGACCGACATGGCTAAGCACCTTCTCTTTATCTGTAATCGCAATTGCAGCTACATCCAACTCATCATAGAGAAGCTTCGCCATTTTATTTGCATTTGAAATTAAGGAAGCATCCTGAAGTATCGGCAAAGCTTTCTCAGCAATCGATAAAGCTCGATTTGTTTCAATCGCTGCTTCTCTTTCCGTTTCATTAAGTGCAGCTCGGATTACCATCGTAAAAATGGCAAGCGCAACAGCATTGGTAATGACAAGCGGGATGCCAATTGTATTGACAAGCTCTACACCTTTTTCTTGATCGGAAATAAAAATCAACAGCAAGCCCATATGCAAGACCGGTGGGAACATCCCAATAAATAATGCCTTGCCCGGTGCAATGACTCGCTCATCCGAAAAAAACTGACCTGTCCACCCCGTAATTAAACCTGCCAATGGGTTAATCAAACTATTTGCAATCCAAGCATCTCCACCAATAAAGGCCAGATAAAGCCCCGTAATAATTCCTGTACAAAGACCAACATATGGCCCACCAAGCAGGCCAGCAATCATGACCACTACCGTACTGAAACCGATCAAGACCTCATTAGATGTCACATCGTTTATTCTCGATTCAAGTGCCAATGTATCCATTTCGATTAACACACCGGTGTGCGTCCCCAATATCCCAATAAATCCAAATACAATCGCTAGATAAATCACGGTATCAATGGCAAAATCTCTGTCTAATAACGAACGGAACCCCGGTATTTGGGTTAACATAAATGCCGCTAGCAAAAGCAAACCGATCCTTTCAAATAAAACGATGGTGAGGTCAATCATGCGAAACAGCCTCCTGTTTGTCGCTGTACAGTTTTAAGAAAAGATCTTCATAGCTTTTCTCGTCTTTCTTTCCTGCCATCGCACCGATCACACCACCAGCAAAGCCGGCAGGGATTGATAGAATACCAGGATTAGAGAGTGGTAAGATACCAATCCCCTCTGGACCTAACACAACTAGAATGATGGATGTAAGAAAACCAGATAATAGTGTAGAATAGCCACCGATTCTGTTAAATCGCCTCCAGTAAAACGTAAGAATCAGCAAAGGGAATAGCGTGGAAGCTGCAATCGCAAAGGTGATGGATACAAGAAAAGCAACATTACTCTCTTCCATTCCGATCGATAAGAGGATCGACAATATGCCGATCACAACAGCAACCATTCTAGCAACCTGTAGCTGTTTTTTCTCTTCAACCCTTTTTTTCTTCCAAAGATGGTAGTAGATATCATGCGCAAAAGAAGACGTTGCGGCAAAAATCAACCCGGTTACTACAGCAATGATAGTAGCAAAGGCAACAGCCATCACAAAGGCAATTAGAAAATCACCACCGACTGCCTTTGCTAACAATAATGCCGCTAGATTCCCACTGGAGTCTGCCTGTATCAATGTTTCACTTCCAACAAGTGCAATGGTCCCGACACCCAAAATAAGTGTCATAATGTAAAACAAGCCAATGATCCATGAGGCAGACATGGCAGATACTCTTGCCTCCTTTGCATTATTCACCGTTAAAAACCGAATTAGTATATGTGGAAGTCCTGAAGTACCAAGCATTAAGGTTACGGTAAGTGAAATTTTGTCTATGGAGTTAGTAAACAGATTTCCAGGATAAAAAAATGACTCCCCATGCGGACTTTGCTCTACCGCATCTGCTATTAGACCAAAAAAATCCCAATTCAGCCAGGACAACAAAATAAAAACAACTAATAATGTTCCACACATCAGCAGTACAGTTTTGATAATCTGAACCCAAGATGTTGCCAGCATTCCACCAAATGCAACATACACCGTCATTAACACACCGATAATGCTCACTGCTACTCGAAAATCCACCCCTAGTAAAAGACGAATCAGTAAACCAGAAGCTACGAGCTGTGGGATCATATATAAAACCGAAATACAAATACCACTAATGGCTACGGCAGCACGCATCCGGTTCCCTGGAAATCGAGCAGCGACCACGTCTGCTACAGAATAGGTGCCAAGCCGATGGATCGGTTCCACAATTAATAGCAACAATATCACATAAGAAATAAGAAAACCTGTGGCATACAAGAACCCATCATAACCATAAAGCGCGATTAATCCAGTAATTCCAAGAAATGAAGCCGCACTAATGAAATCACCAGCTATCGCCATCCCATTTTGCATACCGGACAGGCTACCTGCTGCCACATAAAATTGATGCGCTGTTCTACTCCGCTCTGCTGCCCAATGGGTAATGACCAGCGTACCTATTACTATAACAACGAAAAAGATAAAATAGGTAAAATTCATTGGTCACCTCCGGCTTTGGCTTGTTCGCCTCTTTCATCAAGCTTTCGATTAAATGATTTCGTGAAAAAGAAATGCCAGACCCCAATTCCCCAAGTCATTAGAAATAATAAGAGGACATACCCCCATGCCAAAGGGAGAAAATAAATATTTTGCTCTGACATAAAGCTGGATAAAACAATAGGAAACAATATATAAAAGAGAATAATGATTGCAGCGGTAGAAATGAGAATACGGTGTTTTTTCCTTATCTGATCGCTAATTTGGTAAGCGGTTTCATTATTTTGGCTATTTTGCACGCTAATCCTCCTCTTTGAAGGAATCTTAAAGTGAGATTTATCAGAGTGTTAATGCCCGTGCCCCCTTACTTAGCTTCTTTGCAAGTTAGGAGTTTTACGGACGGATTGAACCATGATTTCATTTTCTTTATCGTAAGCAATTATAAAGGAGCGTGTATAAATATGTCAATTTTGTGAACGAATACGCGAAGAAATGACCACTCACATACGTTAACCTATCATTAATCAGGTTGACAATTCTTACTTCTTCATTTAATCTATTTTTGGAAAGGAGGAAAATAATGCAGAATAATAAACGCTTAACAGCACTTGATCTTACTATCGGCAGTATATTTATTGCCTTAATGACAGTAGGTGCGAATATTACATCGATTGCACCTTTCATGGTGATTGGTGGAGTTCCCATCACGTTACAAACTTTTTTTGCAATCTTAGCAGGGCTTATTCTAGGAAGCCGGTTGGGAGCTATTTCCATGTTGGTCTACATGTTACTAGGTTTAGCGGGTGCCCCGATTTTCGCCCAATTTAAAGGTGGTGCTTCAACTCTTATTTCACCAACTTTTGGTTTCATTGTTTCTTTTATAGTAATCGCATATGTTGCAGGTAAATTAATAGAGAAGAAACAGAGCTTTCCCATGTATATCACTGCTGCACTGATTGCGATGGTCATTAATTACCTCATAGGGGCTAATTGGATGTATGCAGCTTATATGTTCTGGTTTGACGCACCTGAAGGATTCTCTTATCAACTTGTTTGGTATTGGTTGGCAGTTCCTTTGCCTAAGGATATCTTGTTATCCATCGGAGCAGGGATATTTGCTCATCGGCTAGAAAAAAGTTTCATCTCCAAAAGTATGTTTCGAAACCAACATAATCAAAACGCAGCTTAAAAAGGCGGGGTTCTATGAGTATTTGGCAATCATTAGCAAGTAAAGCTCTACATAACGAAATGCTATCAAACCAGGAGGCACTTACCGTTTTAAACTGTCCAAACGAGCAATTATTAAATCTACTAGATAGTGCCTACCAGGTTCGCAAACAGTACTATGGCAATAAAGTAAAGCTCAATATGATTATCAACACGAAATCGGGCCTATGTCCTGAAAATTGTGGGTATTGTGCTCAATCAAGAGACGCTACCGCCCCGATTGAAAAATATCGAATGCTGGATAAACAATCGATTGTCCAAGGTGCTAAAAGAGCACATGAATCAAAATCAGGTACTTATTGTATTGTCGCCAGTGGTCGTGGTCCATCCAAACGGGAACTTGATACGGTCACTTCAGCAGTTGAGGAAATTAAACAACATTACGATATGAAAATTTGTGCATGCTTAGGACTGTTAGAACCAGAACAGGCCGATCAATTAAAAGCAGCAGGGGTAGATCGATACAATCACAATATTAATACATCCGTAAATCATCACGATCAAATTACAACGAGTCATAGCTACTATGACCGGGTTGCCACAGTAAATGCCGTCAAAGCAGCGGGAATCTCGCCGTGTTCTGGTGTAATTGTCGGTATGAAAGAGACCAAAGAAGATGTAATTGAAATGGCGCGTGCCTTAAGGGAACTGAATGCCGATTCTATCCCCGTTAACTTCCTGCATGCCATTGATGGAACATTATTAGAAGGGACTGACGAATTGACGCCTACGTATTGTTTAAAGGTCCTTTGTTTATTTCGTTTTACCAATCCAGCAAAAGAAATTCGTATATCCGGCGGCAGAGAAGTGAACTTGAGAAGCCTTCAACCATTTGGACTTTATCCTGCTAATTCTATCTTTATTGGGGATTACTTAACAACAGAAGGACAAGCTCGCTTACAAGATTATCAAATGATAGAAGATCTCGGCTTTGAAATCGATTATGTTTGTTAAGGTAAATGTATTAAAAATTAGAAACTTTTTATCAAGTAATGCTTGTTATGGTTAGTTTGCCTTTTTTCACTGTACACTTCCATCTTCCAGTTAACATCATGGTACTTTTTTACTAAATATATATCTAAAATTAACATTAACTTAACATTCATTTGTTACAATTTGTCGATGTAAGGATAATTACCTAGGAACTGGAGGATTACAAATTGAAGTTTTATTTCGGGAAAGCAGGTAAAAAGCCTCAAAAGGAAAAGAAATATAGACAAAGCTTCCTATCAAAGTTAAATTTACAAACTAGATTACTAGTTTTATTTTTTGTTCTATTAATTATCTCCATAAGTGTTGTCGGCTTAAGTACATACCTAAATGCAAAAGAGACAACAATGGAAACAATGGAAAACCGGTTGACACGTGAAGGGGAATTACTTGCATACATAGCTGACAACCTGAAATTTCTATATGTTAGTGATGATGAATATTTTATGCAACAACTCGAAACAGAAATACGCTCACAAAAAGAGAGACTTGAAGAAGAAGGAATCATGTCTGATATTTACTATATTGTTGATAGCGATGTCACCCCCTTCAAAGTAAGTAATGACAGTAATTTCACTTTTTCTGACTCCTTAATAGATCAAATGATTGAACTAAACAAAGGAGTCATGCACAAAGAAATCAATGGGATGGACTATACCATGATTGTTGAAGATTTAAGTGAGCAAATTGATGGGCTATACGTTTTAGTTGTCCCTACCCAGTCTTATATGGGGGCTGTTCATGATATGGCTCAAACGATTATTATTGTCATCATCGTTAGTTTAATTATCTCCGTCTTCATTGTATTATTTTTTGTTCGAAGTTTAACCAAGCCTTTAACGAAATTACGAAACACCATGAGAGAGGCACGAAACGGCAACTTACAAGATACAGTTGAAATAAATACGACCATACCGGAGATCGTATCATTGCATAAAAGTTATGACGCTATGATCAGGCAAATGCGGACAATGTTGAAAGAACTCGATGATACTACTTCCCAGCTAGAAACAACGGGAGATCTGTTAAAAGATTCTTCAGGCAGTTCTTTAGCGTCAAGTCATCAGTTAATTGCATCCATCAATGTTGTAAAAGAAGGTGCTGAACAAACTGCTAACAGTTCAGAGCATAGTACCAATAGTTTCAACGAAATGAAAGAAAAGATCTTTTCTTTATTAGAAAATATGAAAATGGTTGATAATAGCTCGGAGAATATGAATAACTCTGCAGCATATGGTGAGAAAAACATGACAAAGCTGATCGAAATGATTACTTCCTTTGGTCAAGGTTTTGAGCATCTGAATCAAACGATACAGCAAGTGAATGCTCACTCATCGTCCATTACCAGCTTAGTCGATTTAATTAAAGGAATAGCCGAACAAACCAAGCTTTTAGCGTTGAATGCTGCCATTGAAGCAGCTAGAGCAGGTGAATCTGGTAAAGGATTCGCTGTCGTTGCAAATGAAGTCAGAAAGCTAGCAGAACAAGCTACCAATGCGACAGAAGAAATTACTAACTCCATCTCGGAAATGGAGAGTGTAACAACACAAGCAGCAGACGAATTCGATCAAATGCATACAAGCATCACGTCTAACTTAACTATCGCTAACGATACGAAATTATCCATTGATGAATTAATGGAACAAATCGATACGGTTAGCAATCGCATTAACAATATGGAAAATGAACTGCTAAACGTGCAGCAAGTTTTACCTGATCTTGAACAAGCAACTGTTAGCTTTGCATCTGTCTCTCAGGAAACATTAGCAAGCGCTGAAGAAATGTATGCAACAAGTGATGAGCAAATTCGTCAAATGGAGAGAACTCACGATATTGGCTTAAAACTAACAGAATTATCGCAATCACTTGCTAAATTGACAAAACGGTTTCGTTTGTATTAATAACGGAGGGTAAACATTTCGAAATATACTACTTTGTTTAACACTGTGCTGATTCTATACTTTCTTTCCCTTTTTAATAAATATGGAATTATAGCATTCTTTAATAATTTTTTATCATTTAAAAAAAGAAGTATTTCCATTGTGGTGATGACTTTCCGCAGCTAGTGCATCTGCCTTTGTAACATGTACGGTATTAAACGGATGATTTGGTGGCGCATAAATAGAATATAGTTTAAGTGGAACCTTTCCAGTATTTATCACATTATGCCATGTGCCTGCTGGAACGATGATAGCTGAATCATCACCAATATACCTTTTTACATTTAAGTGATATTGATTGTTTCCAAATTGAACGATCCCATGACCTTGTTCGACTCGTAAAAATTGATCGACATCTGGATGCATTTCCACACCAATATCTTCTCCTACACCAATACTCATTAGCGTAATCTGAAAGTGCGAACCAGTCCATATAGCTGTGCGAAATGTATAATTCTGCTTCGTTGCTTCATTAATATTAAATACATAGGGCCTTGGTCCATAATCTGTTTGGCTCATTTCATTTCCTTTACCTGAATGCATCCCCTGTTGATACATGGGCTGATTAACATAGTATGGATGCATATAAGAATTATGGTACATACTTTCCTCATCCTTTCTTCCAATCTACCCCCATCCTATGCTTTTTTATTTGATCATGTGCCTATTATATTACGATGAGAGAGGATGTTTTACCAAAAAAAGTATTCTTTACTCTAAGAATGCTCTATCCATTCCACTCCAATTCAATCATGAACTGGATACGATTTTGCCCTTCCTTTGTATTTCTGTTTCAGGAATGCTTCTATTTAGTTTTGTCTACACTTATCACGAATGAAATATATCAACAGTATGGCTACCATTCCGATTGCCCACTTTCCTTTCCATGGGTTTATTAGCATTTGTTTGTTCTTCAACTAATTTTCCCAACCACAAACCGCTCAAAAAGTTAGATCTTCAAGCCAAACAAACACCAATGGTTAGATCCTTTCCTATCTTAATAAAAAAACTAAGGCTTATCGCCAAATACAGACGAATCCTTAGTTTTAATACGTTTACTTTTCAGTTATTACTTGTTCTTAATTTTCAAATTATAGCAGGGATTTATTCATAGATCATTTTTATCTACTTTTGACAAGTAAATTAACAGCTTCTTTAATTAAATCTTCAGAACTTTCGCCAGCTTGCTTCTCTTCACGAATGCATTGTTCTAAATTAGTACTAACAATTAAAGCCGCAGTTCGATCCAGAGCACTTCTTACAGCTGACATTTGTGTTACTACGTCTCTACAATCCTTTTGTTCTTCCATCATACGCAATAATCCTTTAACCTGTCCTTCTATCCTTTTCATTCTATTTATCATTTGTGCATTGTATTCCATAATAGAACTCTCCCTTTTTCATATTATGTGGCATGTAGTAACCAATCACATGGAATCCTTTCTTTCTTAAATACCGGATACTAAGATTACATTCTAATCGGTCGGAAAGAATCACTATTAACTCTCCATCTATTGGTATTCTAACATAATGACGATGTAAATAGGGTAGTGGTATGCATAAGCTTCTATTTGCTTGTCTTTATCTGACATTTGGTATTCTATTAAAAAATATCGATCCAAATTTTAATAGCTGTACCACCAATTAATAATGCTAGGATAACCTGTAGCAATTTTGTATTCACTCTTTTACCTACATTTGCACCTAATGGGGACGCAATTAAGCTGGCAATAATCATAATAAATGCTGGAAAGTACTCCACTTGACCGGTTGTTACTTTTCCTACCGTTGCACCAATCGAAGAAATAAATGTAATAGCTAAGGAAGAAGCAATGGTCATACGTGTTGGTATCTTAAGGACAACAAGCATAACAGGTACTAACAAGAAAGCTCCAGCTGCACCAACAATCCCTGCCCCTATACCGATAATGAATGCTGCTGTAGCTGCAAGCCATTTGTTAAAGTCTACTTGCTCAAGCGGTTGATCATCTACTCCTTTTTTGGGAATAAACATCATAATAGTAGCAATTAGTGCGAGTATTCCATAGGTGATGTTAATGCCGCTTTCAAGTAATAATTTTGAACCATACCCTCCCATAAAACTTCCGATTAGAATACTTACTCCCATATAAATAATAAGTTTTCTATTTAAGTATCCCCCTTTACGATATGCCCATACACCTCCAATAGTCGCAAAAAGCACTTGAACAGCACTAATACCGGACACCTCATGTGCGGTAAATGCTGCTACACCTATTAGCGGGGGAATATACAATAACATCGGATACTTGATAATAGAGCCACCTATTCCAACCATTCCTGAAATAAAGGAGCCGATAAAACCAATTAGAAATATGGTAATAATAAAAATGATATCCATCCCTTTTTTCCTCCTTAAAGGAAAGGGAAGGGAACCATACGTATGGCTCCCTTTCCTTAACCTTTCTTAATCCAAAATTTTAATACATCATTTTCTTCTGTATCTTTTAAAAGTTCATGACCTCCTGATTTAGCCCATGCTGTTAAGTCACTTTTTGCGCCTTTATCTGTTGCATGCACTTCTAAAATATCTCCAGACTCTAGCTCGTTCATTGCCTTTTTCGTTTTTACAATTGGCATCGGGCATGCTAAACCTTTTGCATCTAATACTTTTGTTACATCCATGGTAAATTCCTCCTATTTTTCATTTATATGATTGAATGATTAAATTTTATCTTACTGCACAACGGTTTGGACCAATTTCCATTTCTCTTTGTTTTTCTTCCTCTGGAGTTATTTTCCCCATATTAGTTTCACGAATTTCTTGATAAGCATTAGGCTGTGGTGGTAAATTTTCTGTTACAAGCTTTCTAAACGCTAGCTCGTCTTCGATCTTGAGCCCATGATTTCTTTTAAAAAGCTCCCCTAACTTCTCTTTAACACTTCCATCATCATTTAACTCATCGATAAGCATAAAGTGTGCTGGTAGTACTATTAATTCTTCAGAAAGCTCTCGATAACGTGAATAGAGACTTTCTCTTAAATCACTTACCCAGTCTTCTGCTTTTCCTGCTAGATCTGGTCTTCCGATAGAGTCGATGAATAATATGTCACCAGATAACAGGAATTGCTCCTCTATAACAAATGACGTTGAACCGATTGTATGCCCCGGCGAGTATAGAGCATATATATTAATCGTTGTATTTCCGATTGTTACATCTTTACCATCCTCTAACGGTTCGTATTCAAATGTTACTTCTTGTGCGTCCTTTGGTGGCAGCCAATATGTTGCACCTGTTTGTTCTGCTAGTTTTTTTCCTCCAGAGATATGATCTGCGTGAAGATGGGTATCTAATACATTTGTGATTTTGGCATGTTTGTCTTTGGCAAAGTCGACAAAAATATCTGTCATTCTTGTTGGATCAATGATCGCTGCTTCTCCATTTGAAATAACCATATAAGAAAGACATCCTTTACCAATTCGTACAAACTGATAAAGCTCACCTTCACCATTTAAATCCCCAATTCTTACAGGTTCTAAATGCTCACTCCAAGCTTTCATACCACCTTGAAGATAAAAGACCGTTAATCCTTGTTCAGATAACATCTCTGCAACCATTACAGATGAACCTTCTTTCGCACATACAACTAAAATTTCTTTATCTTTTGGAAGTTTATCTAGAATTCCTTCCACTCCATCTAACAATTCAAAATATGGAATATTAAGATATTCAAAATAATCACCTTCTATTTTCCAATCCTGAAAAGCATCTTCATTTCTAACGTCTAAGATAAATAACTCTTCTTTATTAAAAACCTTTTGTGTTACTTCATGAGCAGTCATTATTTTTATAGACATTTCACTTACCCCCCGCGGTATAATTTATGTTAAAATTTTTTATATTTTTGTTGTTTGACCATTCCACTCACTCATTCCGGGAACTACGTTTACAACATGTTCAAAACCTTTCTCTGCTAGCTTTTGTGCCGCTAAATCACTTCTACTACCTGTACGACATACAACGTAGATTTCATCCTTTTTATTTAACTCATTTAAGCGATCTTCTAATTCTCCTAATGGTATAGATATCGCATTTGGAATATGATTAAATGCATATTCCGCTGATTCTCTTACATCTAACACTACTATATCTTCAGCTAGCTTTGTTTCAAACTCTTCATTTGTTATAATGTTTGGATGTTTGGGTTCTATTACATCTTCATTTGTGGAAGCTTTTCTTAAAAAGTGTTTCAGCACATCATTTTCTTCAATTGTCCCTAAATATTGATGACCAGCGCTTTTAGCCCATGCTTTCATATCTGCCTTTGAACCTTTATCTGTTGCTAGCACTTCTATCACTTGCCCAGCTTCCACGTCTTTCATTGCTTTTTTTGTTTGCACAATCGGCATTGGGCAAGCTAATCCTTTAGCATCTACCCTAACATCTACTTTTATATCTTCCATTTTCTACAACCTCCCATATTTATTTTAAAAATATTGATAAGCTTTATTCTGTTTCACCTTCCCATGCCAACATACCTCCAATCAGGTTCGTTACATGAAATCCTTGGTCTTCAAGAAATGAAGCAGCACGAGCACTTCTACCGCCAGAACGGCAAACGATAATATATTCCTTTGATTTATCCAGCTCATGCTTACGAAATTCTAGCAAACCTAAAGGAATGTGTATTGCCTTAGGTATTTTCCCATGAGCTACTTCTTCTACTTCACGAACATCGATAATATTTAAATTTTGCTTGTCTTCTATCATTTTTTGCAATTGTTTCGATGAAATTTCCTTCATTTTTTTATCTCCTCTCAACTTATTTCCAAGCACTCATGCCGCCTTTTACATTTGCAACTTGATTAAAACCTAATTTTTTTAGTGTTTTTGCTGCTTTTTTACTTCTCATACCGCTCTGACATATGATAACTACTTCTTTTTCTGGTGACAGTTGTTTGCTAGCTTTTTCACTTAATTCATGTAGTGGCAAGTTTTTAAAATTACTAATATGGTTACCTTTAAACTCTCTTGGTGTCCGTACATCAATAAATTGTTTATCTTTGTCTTTAAGTTGTTTACGCAATTCTGCTGTTGTCATATTTTTAATGCCTTTCATTGGTAAAAAGCGTTTCAAAATAAAGACTAGAAACGACGAATATACGATATAAAGTAAATATTCCATTTGATCCTCCAACCGATGAGACATTAAATAAATAAGTTTACATTTCCGTCTTCTGCGTCTCCTAGATATGCTGCAACCCCTGCATATTCAATTTCTTCTAGTAACTCTTCTTTTTGGAGCCCTAATAAGTCCATTGTCATGGTACATGCCACAAGATTTACATCTTGATCTTGTGCCATTTCAATTAAGTCAGGTAATGGCATTGCATTATGCTTTTTGATGACATCTTTAATCATTTTTGGACCAAACCCAGCATAATTCATTTTGGATAACCCCATTTTATTTGCTCCTCTGGGCATTATTTTTCCGAACAATTTTTCTAATAATCCTTTTTTTAATTGAATGCTCTCATCTTTTCTGAGCGCATTTAATCCCCAAAACGTGTGAAAAATGGTCACCTCGTGATCGTAAGCTGCTGCACCATTTGCAATAATATAAGCTGCCATAGCTTTATCGTAATCACCGCTGAATAAGATAATATTCGTTTTTTTCTTTTCTGACATTCTAATTCCTCCATTCAATAATACTTATACCCCTATAGGTATATAAATAACAAAATAAAAATTGGTTGTCCACCTTCGCTTTTCGTTTTAGGCGGTGTTAACCAAGTGCAAATATCATTTTATACCATAGGGGGTATAATTGTCAACCACTTATTATTTATCTAATAGGATTAGTATATGGTCATCAAGCTTCATCATATGACGATAATTTTGCAAAAAAGATTGATAAACTACGGTGTGGGTTTCATAAAAGTTACTTCCCACGAAGATGCGCTATAACAAACCGGGAAAATTTCCACTGATTACGACCAGTTCATTTAATGTCTTACATTATTGAACAATTCACCCATAATAAAAAAGCTCCGATCATTCAATTTTATCATCGGAGCTTTTGCTAGTGATACCTTCCAAGTAAAAAATTTTTATTCATATTATAGTTTATTTCAATGTAATCCTTACTTCATTACTCTTTACTTCACTTATTTTATAATACACTAGTAGGGTATAAAGCACTCTATATTCTTTTCACCGTAATAGCTTCGCGCATTTTATTGAGCGCTTCTTGCCCCACTTCTCCCCTATTCATCAAAACGTTCACATATAATAAATCAAGTAATGTCAACTGCGCAATCCTCGAAGAAAATGCTTCTGTTCTAAAATCGGTTTCGCCAGAACTTGTATATAGTGGAATATGTACCGCTTCACTTAACGTTGATTTCGCAAAGTTGGTAATCGCGATCGTATTTACTTGATTCTTTCTCAATACGTTTAAAATATGTAAAATATCCTTCGATGACCCTGAATGTGAAATAAGCACAGCACAATCCCTCTCATCCAGCTGGGAAGCAGCCATCAACTGAAAATGAGTATCCACTGCAGTTTGTACCGGCAAACCGGTACGAATAAACTTATGGTATGCATCTAATGCTACCGTATTGGATCCACCACTACCAAAAAAGTAGATTTGGCGGGCAGACAATAGGCTATTTACAGCCTTTTGCAATTGTTCTTCATCGATAATCTTCAATGTTTCTTCCAAAGATTGAATATTGGTTCGAAATACTTTGGCAGCTACCGTATTTAATTCGTCATCATTTTCCACTTCTTCATGAATATGTTGAATAGAAGACACTACTTCAGAGGCTAATGCAATTTTCATTGCCTGGTAACCTTTATAACCTATCCGCTTACAAAATCGAAAAACAGTTGAATCTGCAACATCTAAATCCTCAGCCAACTGATTAATCGAAGAATGAATAATCTGGTTAGGATTTTCTAAGATATAATCAGCAATTTTTCGTTCTGTGACACTAAACCTCGGATAATTTCTTCGTACCTTTTCTAAGCATGTTTGCTCTCTTTTTTTCATTAGCATTCTCCTGAACGACCTTTAGTTCTCATTATACAAGATTAGTGTACGAAAAAAAATATTTTTTGTAAACGGTTGAAAAAAGAATTTTTTTTCGTATAATGTATGAAGAACGAAAATTTTTTCGAAAGAGGATTGGTCATGATGGAAATAGGAATGATAGGTTTAGGGAAAATGGGATACCAACTGTCGCTAAATCTACTAGATAAAAATTATACTGTTATTGCTCACGATATGAGTGAAGAAGCACGACAGCATATTATTTCAGATGGTGGTGAGGCCGCCCCAACGATAAAAGAACTAGTAAATCGTTTACAAGCACCACGGATTATTTGGATGATGGTTCCAGCGGGTGATGCTACAGAATCTGTATTTCAAGCTTTACTGGAGCATCTTGAAAGCGGTGACCACATTATTGATGGCGGAAATGCTCATTACAAAGATTCCATCAAGCGTGGGGATGCGTGTAAAGAAAAAGGGATCTACTTCTTTGATTGTGGGACAAGCGGTGGTGTTGATGGTGCCCGAAATGGCGCCTGTACAATGATAGGTGGAGTGCAGCAGGAGTTCGAAAAGCTAGAAACACTTTTTCAAGACTTAACCGTAGAGAATGGCTACTTGTATACTGGTCCTGTTGGAAGCGGTCACTTTCTTAAAATGGTCCATAACGGAATCGAATATGGTATGATGCAAGCGATAGCAGAAGGTTTTGACATACTTGAGAAAAGTCCTTTTGCTTACGATTATGAAAAGGTTGCCAAAGTGTGGAATAATGGCTCCGTTATTCGCTCCTGGTTAATGGAGTTAACAGAAGACGCTTTCGGAAAAGATCCTAATCTCGAACAAATAAAAGGAATCATGCACTCATCAGGAGAAGGAAAATGGACAGTAGAAACAGCACTCGACTATGAAATGGCTGCGCCTATTATCACACTCGCTCTAATGATGCGCTATCGCTCACAAGAGCAAGACACATTTACCGGAAAAGTTGTCGCAGCACTCCGTAATGAATTCGGTGGCCATGCTGTAACTAAGGTCTAAAAAATTTTTCAGCAAAGGATGGAAACAACATGTCAGATCAAATGTTAATACTTATTGCGTTAGCAGGAATATTCTTATTATTATTTCTCGTTATTCGAACGAAATTACACGCGTTCGTTGCTTTATTAGTCGTCAGTTTAATTGTCGGTATTTTAGCAGGAATGCCTCTTGGCGATGTAATCGACACGATGGAACAGGGTATGGGGGGAACATTAGGTTTTGTCGCTGTTGTTGTCGGTCTAGGCGCGATGTTTGGCCAAATGCTTGAAGTATCTGGTGGTGCTGATCGTTTGGCACGTACCATGATCAATAAACTCGGCGAAGATAAAGCTCAATGGTCATTAGGGATTACAGGTTTTCTTGTAGCTATTCCCGTCTTTTTTGATGTTGGATTTATCATACTTGTACCACTTGTATACGGTTTAGCAAAGAAAACAGGAAAATCATTATTGTATTACGGTATTCCTTTACTTGCTGGTTTAGCGGTTACACACAGTTTTATTCCCCCGACTCCTGGACCAATTGCGGTTGCAGATTTAGTCGGAGCTGACTTAGGTTGGGTTATCTTATTCGGCGCACTGGCTGGTATACCTTCCATGATTATTGCTGGTCCACTGTTTGCACGTTATATTTCCAAACGTCTACATGTAGTTGTACCAGAATACATGAATATGGAAGAAATAGAATATGATGAGCGAGAATTGCCTAGCTTTTCTTTAATTGCTTCCATTATTTTAATACCTTTAGTACTAATTTTATGTAATACATTTTCAGACTTCTTTTTAGAGGAAGGAAATATGGCACGTGAGATATTCACTTTCTTAGGACATCCTTTTGTTGCCTTAACGATTGCAACGATCTTAACCTTTATTTTCTTAGGAACAAAACGCGGTCTTTCTCGTCAGGAAGTACAAGATATTGCAACGAAAGGATTAGAACCTGCAGGGATTATTATCTTAGTAACTGGTGCAGGTGGAGTATTTAAAGAAGTCTTAATTCAATCTGGTGTAGGTGATGTGATTGGTAACATGATGGCTGGCTCAAATCTACCACCGATTTTACTAGCATTCTTAATCGCGGCTGCTGTACGTGTCGCACAAGGTTCTGCAACTGTATCGATGGTAACAGCAGCAGGACTTGTAGCTCCTTTAATTGATATCTTAAGCCTTGAAGGTCCTGTTTTAGGGTTAATCGTTATCGCAGTTGCATCAGGTGCAACAGTGTTATCACATGTCAATGACTCTGGTTTCTGGTTAGTGGGTCGATACTTTGGTTTAGATGTAAAGGATACCTTGAAATCTTGGACAGTTATGGAAACATTAATAGGTCTTGTTGGTTTATCCGTAGCACTTATCCTAGGCATTTTTATTTCATAATTGATACGATGGGCGCTGCTTTTTTGAAATAAGCAGCAGCCCATTTTACATAGGAGGAATCTATCAGCATGAGCAATGTTATGATTGGTGTCGATATTGGCACGACAAGTACGAAAGCAGTAGTTTTTAATAATAATGGAGAGGCTTTAAGCAGAGCGAGCGTGGAGTATCCATTACATACTCCCAAACCGGAAGTTGCAGCGCAAAATCCTGAAGAAATCTTTCAAGCTGTTTTAACTACTATTAAAGAAAGTATGAAAGAAGCAAAAATAGCTGGAAATAACGTACAATTTATTTCATTTAGTTCTGCCATGCATAGTTTAATGGTCGTTAATCACAATGGTGAGCCATTAACTAACTCCATTACATGGGCTGACAATCGCAGTTTTCATTACATGGAGAAAGTAAAGCAAGCGTATAATGGACATCAAATTTACTTACGTACTGGCACACCAATTCACCCAATGTCACCCTTACTGAAATTGGTATGGTTAAAAGAAGAACACCCTGAGTTGTTCAAACCTGATCATAAGTTTATTTCTATTAAAGAGTATGTTTTCTACCGGCTGTTTGGTCAATATATGATTGATTACTCAATTGCTTCTGCTACAGGCATGTTTCACTTAGAGCAATTGGACTGGGATCAAGAAGTACTGGAACTACTACAAATTAATAAGGAGCAGTTAAGTACGCCGGTAGCAACGACACACTTCATCACAGGTCTACATCCACCATATGCGGAAGAACTAGGATTACCTTCCGATCTACCTTTTATTCTTGGTGCAAGTGATGGCGTACTGTCTAATTTAGGAGTAAATGCGATTGAACCCGGGGTCGTAGCTCTAACAATTGGAACAAGTGGAGCTATTCGCACTGTTACAAATAAACCTGTCACCGATCCAAAAGGAAGGATTTTCTGTTATGCTTTAACCGATAAGCACTGGGTTATTGGTGGCCCTGTCAATAATGGCGGCATGATTTTCCGCTGGCTGAAGGAGGAATTGGGACAAGCAGAAGTTGAAAAGGCCAAACAGACTGGTGAAAGCCCATATGATTTACTCACAGCACTTGCCGAAACCGTTCCAGCTGGATCAGAAGGATTGCTTTTCCACCCCTATTTAACAGGAGAGCGGGCTCCATTATGGAATGCGAATGCAAGAGGTTCCTTTTTTGGGCTAGCCATGCATCATAATAAGAAAGAACATATGATACGAGCTGTACTAGAAGGAATTATGATGAATCTATATAGTGTATTACTAGCTCTAGAAGAATTAATCGGTGAACCGAAACGGATCCAAGCTACTGGTGGGTTTGCCCGCTCTCCATTCTGGCGACAAATGCTTGCTGACATATTCGACCAGGAAGTCATGGTACCTGAAAGCTTCGAGAGTTCTTGCTTAGGAGCTGTTGTATTAGGCATGTATGCGAAAGGAGATATCGATTCTTTGGAGGAAGTGAAAAACATGGTTGGTTCGGTTCATAGCCATCACCCTAATCCAGATGCCGCAAAAATCTACCAAGAATTAATGCCCATCCCTATTCGCATACCTCGCCTACTGGAACAAGAATATGAAGCGATTGCTAATATTCAAAAACAATACACTCAAGCTTGAATTATTAGGCAGTAAAGTAAATGCTTTGCTGCCTCTTGCGTTTAAAATATATTTACTTTACTATGCACGACTGATCTTCAATAGCTCCATCAAGGGGGTGTCATCTTGCCATTTTGCAAATAAAAGAATAGGCATACTGGTTCCACCTAAGTAAAAGAGTTGCCAAAACCAGATAAATGATAGTATATATCCAAAATGGTATTTCAATTACAAGTATACCTACGTAATACAGAGGCAAATCAATTCCAAAAACCAAAATAGGCGCAAGTAATCGCCAGCGAAACTTTTGGAAGAGTATAATTGCTATAACAAATATTAAACTTTTCAAAATCCCCATTATTGCTGATACTAAAATGTCATCACGATAAACATTTTCAAAAAAACCAAATTCATAATATCGAATGGTAGCGACAGACATGATGAACATCACAGTACCAACTCCACTCCATCCTTGCATCCACAATGATAGAAATCGTGACCATTTAGTACCTAACTGTAGAGCTCGTATCCAGAATTTAGATAATGAAAAGAAAAACAATGTGCAGATAAAGGTATATTCTTTCCTCCACCAGTTTGTCTGATAAATATCAAGCCATTCAAATAACCATTCTATAACTACCAGCATTACTGCGAAGAGTACGAGATAACGAAATCGAAGCTTATACATCGCTGCTACAACACCCAAGATAGGGATGACAAATAAGTTTGAAACAATTGCGCCTAGTACGTTATCGTAGTATGGTACAGAGAGTACTTCAGGAAAATAATTGTAGCTATTTCCGATGATCATAACAAAGAGTTCTGCTATATATACCATTCCCGAAAAACATAGAAATAGCACAGTAACACCAAATTGACGCTTATGAACAATTATTAAAACCAATATTAAAATACTTATGATAGTAAGGATCATATAAGGGACATAGTTAGGCATTTGTCAGACTCCCTTCTCCCTTATCATATCCAATAGACCTCCTATACTATACTCACCATCCTAATAACTTCATTATTTTGCATTTTATAATAATCGATAATCATTTAATGAGATCCCTTTAAGACTTTTTATAAGCAGAAAAACAACAAAGAAGACTACCTCCTTTATCTTAGGAAGTAGTCTTCTACTTATATACTATTTATCGTTAACTTCGTTTCTGGAAGAGTGCATTACATCATGCCTGGCATTCCGCCACCCATTCCACTCATATCTGGTGCACCGCCACCATTTTCTTCTGGAATGTCAGCTACTACTGCCTCAGTAGTTAAGAACATCGCAGATACACTTGCTGCGTTTTGAAGTGCAGAACGCGTAACTTTGGTTGGGTCAACGATACCAGCGTCGATCATGTTTACCCATTCACCAGTTGCTGCGTTGAAGCCAATTCCAACTTTTTCACCTTTTAGACGTTCTACGATAATTGAACCTTCTAATCCAGCATTTTCTGCAATTTGACGAACTGGAGATTCTAGTGCGCGAAGTACGATGTTTACACCAGTAGCTTCGTCACCTTCAAGGTTAAGTTCTGCAACTTTGTTATATACGTTAAGTAGTGCCGTACCACCACCAGAAACGATACCTTCTTGAACCGCTGCACGAGTTGAGTTCAATGCATCCTCAATACGTAGCTTACGTTCTTTAAGTTCTGTTTCTGTTGCAGCACCAACTTTTACTACAGCTACACCGCCAGCAAGCTTAGCTAGGCGCTCTTGTAATTTTTCTTTATCGAATTCAGAAGTAGTTTCTTCTACCTGTGCACGGATTTGTGCAACACGAGCAGAGATTTGTTCTGGGTCACCTGAACCTTCTACGATAGTTGTGTTCTCTTTAGTAACAACTACTTTAGAAGCGCGACCTAATTGCTCAATGCTAGTGTTTTTAAGATCTAAACCAAGATCTTCTGTAATTACTTCAGCACCAGTTAATACAGCGATATCTTCTAGCATTGCTTTACGACGATCACCGAATCCAGGAGCTTTTACAGCAACTGCATTAAATGTTCCGCGTAGTTTGTTCACTACTAATGTAGCAAGCGCTTCGCCTTCTACATCTTCAGCAATTAAAAGAAGTGGTTTACCTTGTTGTACAACTTGTTCTAGAACTGGTAATACTTCTTGGATATTGTTGATTTTCTTATCTGTAATTAAAATGTAAGGATCTTCAAGATCTGCTTCCATTTTGTCTTGGTCAGTAACCATATATGGAGAAGCATATCCGCGATCGAATTGCATACCTTCAACAACTTCTAATTCTGTGTTGAATCCTTTAGACTCTTCGATTGTGATAACACCATCGTTCCCCACACGCTCCATTGCTTCTGCGATTAATTGACCTACTTCATCATCAGCAGAAGAAATAGCTGCTACTTGTGCAATTGAATCTTTTCCTTCGATAGGTTTGGAAACTTTACGAAGTTCTTCCGTTGCGATTTCAACCGCTTTTTCAATACCGCGGCGTACACCTACTGGGTTTGCACCAGATGCAACGTTTTTAAGACCTTCTTGGATCATTGCTTGTGCTAATACTGTTGCAGTTGTTGTACCGTCACCAGCTACATCATTTGTTTGAGAAGCAACTTCAGAAACAAGCTGTGCACCCATGTTTTCGAAACTATCTTCTAATTCAATTTCTTTAGCAATCGTTACACCATCATTTGTAATTAGTGGTGAACCATATTTTTTATCTAAAACAACGTTACGACCTTTTGGTCCTAATGTTACTTTTACTGCATTAGCAAGTGTGTCTACCCCACGTAGCATTGCGCGACGTGCTTCTTCACTAAATTTTAATTCTTTAGCCATTGTGAAAAAACCTCCTTAAAATTTGAAAAAATGTTATGTTATTTATCTTTAAAGCTCTTCGTTATCTTACTTAGCTTACAACTGCTAAAATGTCACTTTCACGAAGAATTAAGTATTCTTTACCTTCATATTTTACTTCTGTACCAGCAAATTTAGAGAAAATGATAGTATTTCCTTCTTCAACTTCAAGTGCCACTTTCTCTCCATTGTCGGTTACACGACCAGAACCAACAGCTACAACCTTACCTTCTTGTGGTTTTTCCTTCGCAGAATCTGGAAGAACAATTCCACTCGCTGTTTTTTCTTCTTGCTCTACAAGCTCAATAATGACACGATCACCTAATGGTTTTAGCATCTTTTCGTTACCTCCTTGAATTTCTCATTCATTATTTTGTTGATTATTAGCACTCGTTCAAGAGGAGTGCTAACACAATTATTATAATAATGAAAATTGATTTTTTTTGCAAGTATTTTAATATCGTTTTTTAAAAAAATTTATCCCGGTCGCTAACTATATAAGTGGAGGGTCTCCCCTCCACTTATGAACAGCAAAATACTCACATACTTCTATGTGTAGACGAAGTATTTCAATTTTATTCTAAATTTATGTTAAAATACGTATCATGACATTAAAAAGAGTTTAAGGGAGTCGTTATACTTTGCCAAGAAAATATATTTATTTGATCATAACGTATATTGCTATGCAGTTTTCCATCTTTTTGGCTCTACCGTTTGCTTCCTTCATTGAAGATTTGGATACTTTCCAAGCTAACTGGAATATTGCATCATTTGCGATAGCTTTGATGATATCTATCTATTTCATAAGGGATGAAGTGCAAGATTTCTTCCAAGCACAACAAAAGAAAATTGGCACCATTATACTGTGGTCTGTACTAGGTTTTTTCCTTGTAATGATAACACAAGGCGTTGCTGTTGTTATTGAGATGGTAGTTTTCAAAATCCCACCTGGTTCAGAAAATACAATGGACTTAATGAACATAGCACGACAAACTCCTTTGTTCATTGTAATTATTTCTATATTGGGACCAATTCTAGAAGAGTTAGTGTTTCGTAAAGCTATTTTTGGTTCACTCTATAAGAGAATGAACTTCTTTTTCGCTGCGTTGTTATCTGGGGTCATTTTCGCAGCTGTTCATAATGATTTTGAACACTTACTTATATACACTTCAGTTGGAATGGTGTTCGCCTTTCTTTACGTTGAAACGAAACGAATCCTTGTACCAATTATTGTGCATATGTCGATGAATACATTTGCCGTAATCGGTCAACTGTCTGTCGATCCAGAAGAAATGGAACAGCAAATGGATCAAATAAAAGAGTTAATGACGATTCTTATTGGAGGACATTAGTATTATGCGTATTTCACCTTTACGGTCTGCCATTTTTTACATTGCATTAGGCGCTTTGTTCACCTTCATCGCAATCCAATCGGCAGATGAAACTGTTTTTAACTTTATTACCATTTTATTAGCAACCTTTGCAACAATTGATTTTGTGGTTGCGTTTAGATTAATCAATCTACATTTTCGCATAAAAAAGGCGAATGACAATAAGAAAAAATAGACTTAGCTACTGTTAGCTGAGTCTATTTTTTAGTAATAATATTTTTACTCTTCTCTCTCGTTCTCTAACGGATAATGCTTCATAAAATAGGCAAGTGATTGTAGTTCCACGGCTAAATCAATATGATGTACACGGACATTCTCGGGAACTGTAATTCTTGCCGGTGTGAAGTTCAAAATACCGCTGACTCCTGCTTTCACTAGACGATCAGTAATATTTTGTGCTTCCGATACAGGTACTGTCAAAATTGCAACAGAGATATTTTCTAAGTTCCCCTCTAAATCGTCAATGTGGTGCACTTGAATATCCCCTATCGTTTTGCCGACCTTTCGTTTATCAGCATCAAAAGCGACTTCAATTTTTGTATTATTATTTTTAGTGAAATTATAATTTAAAAAAGCGGTTCCTAAATTCCCTACACCAATTAGCGCAACGGGAGTATTTTCATCCTGATCTAATGTTTTTCGGAAAAACCCCAACAAATATTCGACATTATAGCCATAACCTTTTTTCCCTAAAGCACCAAAATAGGAGAAATCTCGTCTTATTGTAGCAGAATCGACTTTCATCGCTTCACTTAATTCTTTTGAAGAAACTCGCGACTTTCCCTGAATATGAAGATTATTTAAAAATCGATAATATAACGGCAAACGTTTCGCCGTCGCTTGTGGTATTTTATTTTGATTGATCATCATTCATTCCCCTTACTATAATTCGGTTTGGATTTGTGAATGTTTATACTTACTTTTTATTCTAACAGAAAAGCGGTTAAATGTCGTGAAAGAATTCACTTACAGCCAAATAACCGTGCTTGCAGTGGTTTCTGCTTTCCGATACACTGAACATATTAGAGGTGAAAGCAAATGATTTATTTACAAGTAAACAATTTAACCAAAAGGTTCGGTGCTGAACTGATCTTATCTAATATAAAATTAGAGATAAAAAGCGATGACCGGATTGCTATAGTGGGTCGAAATGGTGCCGGAAAATCCACTCTTTTAAATATTATTTCCAATCAACTTAGTTATGATGAAGGGGAAATTCATAAACCGAAAGATGTATCGTTAGGCTATCTTGCACAACATTCAGGTTTAAATTCTAATGAAACGATTTGGGACGAGATGCTTAAGATTTTTGAACACTTTCAAAAGGAAGAAAAAGCGCTACGTCAGATGGAACAGCAAATGGGCGATCCTGATCTACTTGCGGATAGTGAACGTTACGAGCAGTTGCTTGCCAGTTATGATCAAAAACAAGAAGCCTTCAAGCTTGCAGGTGGTTATCAATATGAAGCGGACATAAAAGCGGTGCTGAACGGCCTTGATTTCCCTGAAAGCATGTGGACGACCTCGATTGCTACACTAAGTGGTGGCCAAAAAACAAGATTAGCTTTAGGGAAACTTTTATTAACGAAGCCTGACATTCTCATATTAGATGAGCCTACCAACCATTTGGATATTCAAACTTTAACGTGGTTGGAAGGCTATTTAAACAATTATCAAGGTGCTGTCGTCATCGTCTCTCACGACCGCTACTTTTTAGATAAAACCGTAAATATTGTCTATGAAATCTCTCGACATCATTCAACTAAATATCATGGCAATTATAGTGATTATTTGCAACAAAAAGCAGCGAATTATGAACGTGATCTAAAGCTCTATGAGAAACAACAGAGTGAAATTAAAAGAATGGAAGAGTTTATTCAGAAAAATATTGTACGTGCTTCTACTACGAAACGTGCCCAAAGTAGACGTAGGCAGTTAGAAAAAATGGAAGTGATGGACAAACCAGCTGGCGAAGAAAGCTCTGCTAAGTTTACGTTTACAATTGATCGCAGAAGTGGTAACGATGTGTTAAAAATTAACGATTTAGCATTTCACTATCAAGAATCAGATCCATTCATTTTTTCAAATCTTAACTTGCATATCGAACGTGGAGATAGTGTAGCACTAGTCGGACCAAATGGTGTTGGAAAATCAACCTTATTAAAGACGATTATCGGGCAGCTAGATCCTGCTTCAGGTGACATTCAGCTCGGAACAAATGTACAGATTGGTTACTATGATCAAGAACAAACACAATTAAATCCTAAGAAAACGGTATTGAATGAACTGTGGGATGATTATCCAGTTATGAATGAAAAGGACATTCGTACCATTCTCGGTAACTTCCTTTTCAGCGGTGATGATGTGTTACGTAACGTTTCGGCTTTAAGTGGTGGGGAAAAAGCGCGTCTAGCACTAGCAAAATTAATGATGGAGAAGGCTAACTTCTTGTTACTTGATGAACCGACCAACCATTTAGATTTGGATAGCAAAGAAGTGTTAGAAGCTGCATTAATTGACTATCCTGGATCGATTTTATTTGTCTCTCATGACCGTTATTTTATTAATAAGATTGCAACACATGTATTAGAAATGCAAGCTAACAAAACAACACTCTACTTAGGTGATTATGATTACTATGTGGAGAAAAAACAAGAAGAACAAGAACTTGCCGAACTAAAGAAGGAAGAAAAGAAAACAGTCGACAAGTCTGATAATACAAAATCTAATTATGAAAAAGAAAAGCAATTAAAGAAAGAGCAACGAAAAAAAGAGCGTAGAATTAAGGAAATTGAAGATGATATTGAACAGCTTGAGTTAGAAATGGAAGAAATTGACCAAATGTTATGTGATCCTGATGTTTTTCAAGATCATGAAAAAGCATTGGAACTAACTAACCAAAATGACTCCTTAAAGGCAAGATTGGAATTATTAATGGAAGAATGGGAAACATTACACGAATAGACACAAAGGGCATTTTGCGAAATAGGCATTATGTCCTTTTCCATTTTACTTATCCTCAATTATGCACACCCTTATCCACTTATTCAGTCCTAGCAAATCAGTTATTAAGATGTTTGTCCACATTATCCACAATTTTAATTCGTTTTATCCACATTCTATTGCTGTTATTCAAGCTTGATATCACAAGGGATATGTAATAATCCACATTTACAGAAAATCTTTGTGGATAATAAAGATTTTACGATTTCTATATCAACTTCTTGACCATCACACCGGCTGCACACTGCGTAAAAAAATGCTAGAACGTTTATCGTTCTAGCATTGATCTTTTTGCATATCTTTCCAGACTTAAACTTGGATTAGCATTTAAATCCCATTGTGCTCGGTGACCTTGTTTGAACGCAATCGATCCTGCTGCTGCAATCATTGCTGCATTATCTGTACATAGCGATAACGATGGAAATAGCAATTCTACAGCTTCTTCCGCCTCAAACTTAGCTTGCATCGCTGCTCGCAATCCTTTGTTAGCCGCAACACCGCCTGCAACAATCACTTGTTTCACACCATATTGTTTGGCTGCTTGAAAGGTTTTCTCTGTTAGCACTTCGACAACACTTGCTTGAAAACTTGCTGCTACATCTTCTTGTTTTAACGTTTCACCTTTTTGTTTGGCATTGTGCAATGTATTAATAACAGCTGATTTTAATCCACTAAAACTAAAATCGAAGGAATCCTCTTCTAACCATGCACGCGGAAAGTCAATGTTAGCTTCTCCTTGATGTGCTAACTGATCGATTTTGGGACCACCTGGATAAGGTAATTCCAATGTTCTAGCGACTTTATCATATGCTTCACCAGCAGCATCATCTCTAGTTTCCCCAATAATTTCAAAATCACCATGTTCTTTCATCAGTATCAGTTCAGTATGTCCGCCGGAAACAACTAAAGCTAACAGTGGAAACTCAAATTCCTTTTCCAATCGGTTAGCATAAATATGACCAGCAATATGGTGAACACCAACTAATGGTTTTTGATGAGCATAGGCCAATCCTTTCGCAGCATTAACACCAACCAAAAGTGCACCGACTAAACCCGGTCCTTCTGTTACGGCAACAGCATCCATATCATCGATCGTTAAACCTGCTTTTGCAAAGGTTTCTTCTAACACAATCGTGATCTGTTCGACATGGTGTCTAGAAGCTATCTCTGGAACTACCCCACCAAACCGTTTATGGCTCTCAATTTGGGAAGCTACTACATTTGACACAATTTCTCGACCATCTTTTATTATTGCTGCAGCTGTTTCGTCACAGCTCGTCTCAATCCCTAAAATATATTCACTCATAAATTCACCCACAATACTAAAGCATCTTCCTGATTATCACTATAATAATTTTTCCTGATTCCACCGGGTTTCATTCCAAACTTCTTGTACATTCGTTGTGCAGTTTGGTTGGAAACACGTACTTCCAATGACAAATGACGAATGCCACGGGCAACTGCATAATTGATTACGTACTGGAATAATCCTTGACCATATCCTTTCCCTCTATGATCTGGATCAATTGCAATATTCGTAATTTGTGCTTCATCTAACACCATCCATGATCCACAAAAGCCGATCACTTTCTTATTTAAAGTAGCAACAAAATATTGTGCATAATGGTTCTTCTTTAATTCTTCTTCATAAATATCGTCTGGCCATGGTATTGAAAAAGAGCGTTTGTCTATCTCTTTCACTTCCTCTATATCCGATTCTTCCATTTTTCGAAATTGAACTCTAGCCATTTTGCTCTTGTTCCTTTAACCATTTTGCTTCTGCCTCAACTAAACGTATATAGTTAGGTGTTAACTCATGAAGGTTATCCTCATTACGTTCTGCGCCCAAAAGAGCTAATTGGCCAGGACGAGGAAGATGGTCAATGGCTGGGGGGAAAATGGCCGCCTTTGCTAATTTTTCTTTTATTAAGCTTTGGTGCTGCTTGATGTCCTGACTAAGAAAGATAACAGGTTTTTGATAGCTTTTAACTTCATCGAGCCATTGCTCCATTAAAATATTCTGGTCTTCTTTTTTTACATTAATTCGATCATAATTGTTTTCATATAACCCTGTATAAACTAAGCCTCTACGTGCATCAAAAAAAGGAGAGATCAGTACATTTTGTTGTCTTACATTATGCGCCAATAATTCTAGACTAGATATAGCCACAATCGGGATCTTTAGCGTCCATGCCATTGTCTTTGCTGTTGCGAGTCCAATACGAACACCAGTGTATGAGCCTGGACCTTTGGCAATGGCAATTCTATCTAACTGAGCTGGCGTGGTTTCTGTTTCTTGCATAACATGATCTATTGCCGGCATTAAGCCAACCGAGTGATTACGTTTGATATTTGCCGTATACTCTGCTTTCACTTCTCCATCTTTACTTACCGCTACTCCTAATACTTGATTAGAAGTATCAATTGCTAACACATTCATGAATATAGCTCCTTACATACCGAATCAAAGTGATCTCCAATTGGATGAAAAATAATTTTTCTTGTATGTTCATCGATTCTTTTTATTTGAATCTCTAATCGTTCTGCTGGAAGAAATTCTTCGATAAATTGTGCCCACTCTACAACGGTAATACCATCTCCGTTGAAATATTCATCAAAACCGATGTCCTCTTCACTATCCTCCAGACGATAAACATCCATATGATATAACGGAATTTCTCCAACATATTCTTTTACAATCGTAAACGTCGGACTGTTAATCGTTCTTGTTACACCAAGGCCAGCACCTAAACCTTTTGTGAAAGTTGTTTTCCCTGCACCTAAATCGCCTTCTAAAGTTAGTACATCTCCAGGCGATAGCAGTATTGCTAATTTATTTGCTAATCTTCTTGTTTCTTCCTCTGTATTTGATTCGAAAATATATGTACTCATTATTTCACCTACTTAGATGTGTATAACCCGATTTTTCCAATTTTTTTAGTTGATGATTATGTTGTAACCATACTGTACCATTCTTATTCCAATCATTTCGCACCGTTCCTATTGCTGAAATTTTAGTATTTGTTTTTTTGGCTATCGTTTTTAATAGTTCCCAATCTTTTTCAGAAACAGTTCCAATCAATTCAAAGTCTTCTCCGCCAGTTAAAGACCATTTGAATTGTTGTTCATGGGAAAAATCAGCTAGTCGTGAATGGCTTGGTATTTTATCATATTCAATGATCAATGTTTTATCCGAAGTCTCTGCTATTTCATTTGCTTCATTTGCAATACCATCACTTATATCATTTAAAGACATCCGCGTTATATTTTCACATTGATTAATAAATGATACTCTTGGCATTGGCATTTGATGTCGCTTTACAAAGTATCGATAATTGTCTTGCTCTTTGTGAGTAGCATTTAATAATAGATGTAAACCACAAGCAGCATCACCAAGTGTTCCAGTTACAAAGATTATATCATGTTCCTGTGCATCACTGCGATATCTAGCCTTTCCTTTTAAAACAGTTCCTAATACTGTAATGGAAAGGACTAATTGTTCACCTGACACAGTGTCTCCACCGATAAGATCCATGTTAAATACTTTAGCCAGCTCTTTCATACCGTGATAAATCGCTTGTAAATCGGCGGCAGACCAGCTGTCTGGTATAACAATCGATACTACATATGACGTTGGTTTGCCCCCCATAGCTGCAATATCACTTATATTCGCAGCCAATGCTCGATAACCAATATGAAAAGGTTCAGTTGTCTTAGAAGAAAAATGAACATTCTCCACCATCGTATCAACCGTGGTAATAACATCCTCATTAGTATGTCTTACAATAGCCGCATCATCACCAATACCTTTTACAACTGAGGATTGTCGATAAAAATCCGGCTGAATGGACCGAATAAAATCAAATTCTTTCAACAGACCACACCTCCAAAGCACAACAATATACACACATCATACCAAAACTTTAGATAAGAGGACAGGAGAAGCACCTCTCATAATCCTTAACTTTAACATAGATAAAAAAGCTTTACTCCTTGGCTTACTTGGTTTCGATATCCATTGGTAAATGTTACATTTATCCAAGACTATAGCAAAAACTGAAACTACTCGAAATATTAAATAGGAAATTGATGAGAGTTTTATGATTTAGTGCCAATTTAGTGTTCAGCATGGTTCATTTTGGTACTAAAAGCTATTTTAAGTACCATTTCAATATAATAATTTCTATTTTTGGTACTTAATTGACTATTTAGTACTATTTTGACTTCGTTCGTGTAATTTTTGGTACTTAAATTAACTATCTTTACTTTTTTAATCAACCTTTTCCTACTTTTTTATTTTTGAAAGTTGAGATAACAATGGTTATATACAGAGGTGGCTCATCATGCTCAAATTATTGGTTCTTTGTCAAATGTGGTGGTGTAGTTTTATCTAC
>NZ_WJID01000018.1:0-273 GCF_010994055.1 Gracilibacillus thailandensis
AATAAGTCATTGTACAAGATATGTGACCGTGAGAGCACGATTTTGATAATTAGCATATCTCTGGCAATATATTGGTTTAAATAGAGCAATATAACCCAGCATAGTAGCTTTTACCGTCTATTAATAAATAAATTATTGTACAAGATATGTTAGCGTGAGAGCACGGTTTTGATAACTAGCATATCTTTGGCAACGTATTGGTTTTCATAGCACAATATAACCCCAGCACAGCAGTTTTTACCGTCTATTAATAAATGAGTCATTGTACAAGAT
>NZ_WJID01000019.1:0-85625 GCF_010994055.1 Gracilibacillus thailandensis
AGCATATCTTTGGCAACGTATTGGTTTTCATAGCACAATATAACCCCAGCACAGCAGTTTTTACCGTCTATTAATAAATGAGTCATTGTACAAGATATGTTAGCGTGAGAGCACGGTTTATCTTTGGTTAATAATGGAGACAAATAATTTACCAAAAGCAATGGACAAAGAGGCATATGCCTTATTACATTGGAAGTAAAATATAAAGCCTTTTTGGTATAGTAAACTAGAATGTTCTCCACTTTTTCTTATAAAATAAGGTTCAACAAGCGAAAGCCATTGTTCACAGGATATTTTTCAAGTAAACTATTTCATGGGTTATTCCTTTATTTTGGATTTGAATTTGTGTACTACCACCCAACCATTATTTTTAGGGTTGAGTGCATTATAAAACATTCTTTTTTGTTAAATGGTCAACCATGCAGTGCTGATCACCGCCAAGAAAAGGCATGAAGATAATCATAACAAGGAAGAACGAATAAGATCTTTATGCCATTAACTTTATAGGATAGACTCCAATTCAATGGTAAAGATAACCACAGAGAAGATGATCACCGTAAATGAGAGAACAAACAACTAAATTACAAAACTCTTTGGACAGCGTTAAAGTGCAAATTGACATCATGCGGTGTTATGAAACACCGCCAATAGAAAATATAATAATCACACAGAGAGGAGCAAGTCAAATGGCAGGGTTACCAATAAAAAACAACACAGAAATCACACTTAAAATTTCTATCGTCCCTAAAACAAGAGCCGAAGGAGATTTGAACGTAGCCATCGAATTAGAAGGAAACGATCACGATGTGATGACCGTCGCGGAAATCGCTCAAAATACGAAGGTGTTGGGTGAAGCTGGTGTGGAACACATACTTTTAAAAGTTCTCAATGAGGAAAAGCCATTACATATTGATTTTGATGGACCGATCCAGTAAGTATAACGGATCGGTTTATTTTGTTAATTTTTTAAAAAAATGCAGTTCGTGACCGCAGTGGGTATTCTCCTTCTTTCTTAACACCACACTTATATAGTTGAACGATGAGCCGATCACTCCCGTCTGTGCAAACACGGCCAGTGCGATTGCCAGAGTGCGAAACAAATGCGTCAATACAGCTCTATAACCGGTGCGATAAACGCACCGGTATTTTTTTGATTACTTTCGCATCATTCGAAACCAAATGCTCTCTCAAAATCTCTTTCCCTTTCGGACTGATACACAACCATAAATACTTTTTTTGTTGAAAAGTCTTTTTTTTCCTTAAAATGTATAGTAAACTATACACACACTGAATAAAGTAGGTGATCTATATGACCGAATCAAACAAATCTCATACAGCAACCAAGCACGTCCATAATCGAGTGAAGGAATTACGGAAGAAAAACCATTACACGCAGAAACAACTGGCGGATCACATCGGCGTGACGCGTTTAACGGTCATTTCGATAGAAAAGGGGAAGTATGAACCTTCGATTGGGATTGTATTACGTTTAGCAGCTGTATTGGGGTAACCATTGAAAATAGTTACTTCCATTAACGATTTTACCCAATTCACTAGATAGCTGCGATTTACCTGTTCCTGCTTCACCAATAAACAGAACATGTTGCTTACTTAACATTCCAATCAACAGACCTTCTACTTCATTTTCTCTTTCATAATACTTTTTGTTTAATGCTTCTTTTATCTCTTTAATTTTATTCACAATAATTTCTCTCCTTTGGTTTTTTAAAATTGAATTTATCTTTGTTTCATCTGAAGATTAATTAAAGCTTCTTGCTGATCTAATTCTCTTTCTTTTAATCTTAATTCTCTTTCTTTTAATTGATTAGCTCGTTCTAATTCATTACCAATTCTGTGTAAGGAATGAACCATACTTGGAATTTGATTTTCTAATAGATTTTTGCCATACCCTGTTTCATGCAATTTCATATTTTTTCTCTCCTTTTTTAAGTTTTTAAAAAAAGAAACCACTTTTTCTCACGTTAGAAACGTTAAAAGTGCTTTCTTATTTAGTGATTTTTTGAGTTAGCTCGACAGCCGAGATTCGCAAATCATTTAGCATTTCTTCAAGATTATTAACATCAATTGTTAATGTTTCCTTATATGCCTTATAAGTATTTGCGACACGTCTTGCTTCCTCAATACTATCTTTGTATATTTGTTTTTTAAGGTTTTCTTGATCAGACAATTCTTTACAACGATTTAAAACTTCTTTCATCTCATTTTCGAGTTTTGATAGTACCAAGTTTTTATTTTCAGATGTGTCTTGAAGTGGTACGGATACACCTTCTGATTGTAAGTATTCACATAATAATTGAAGTTTCTTTAAATCCTTTGAAAAAGATTGAGGAATAAAGTAAACTCCACCATTACTTCTAACAGGTGTTGGTGCTAAACTCGATAGATATTTGTTAATCATTACTCGTAACTGTTGAGCTGAATAGTAATCAATATATTTTTGGAAACGTTGTTTAGCCTGTTCTGCAAGTTCACTAGCTGTATTATTACTTGATTGAATTGAAAAGCTATTATCCTCTTTATTTAATTGCATAACAGTTGCATTAGAATCGTAGTCTAATCGTTTTCCATTGTGATCAACAGTTTCAATGACAATGTTTCGTTGTATTAATTTATTGTCTGAATAAACCTCTCTTACTAAGAAGTTTTGAAACATATTTGGATCGCTTGTAGGTACTTTTTTTCGTTGCACCTCTTTAGTAGCTCTCCTAAATGCGTCACTAGAACGGATAGGATTTGGTAACCAATTTTCATCAATTCCAATCGTTTGGAACTGTTGCTCTAGCTCAATTCTGGTTACTTCAACATTAGAAGTTACTGAATACCAGAAAATATAGCCTAATTGTTCAATTCCTTCCGAACTTGTTGCTACAACTTCTTTACTTTTGATTTTTTCATTTACACTCGCCATGTAAATACACTCCTTTTAAATGTAATTTTAAAAATCTCTTTCTTCTAGAAACATTCGCGATAAGCTTCATCTGGTACAAGATTTTCATTAAATGCTTCAACCAAGCAATCTTTATCGCAAAAATAATGATCTTCCCACTTTATAACCTTTTCATCATCTTCAAAGACTTCATCATCACAAAATGAACAACAACCAATTGACTGTTCTGATTGTTCATCTATGTAATGTTTTTCTCTAGGAAGATAACCATGTTGGTTATAGTAGGTAATTGCAGGGTGTTCCATTTTAATACTCCTTTCTTATTAATTTTGTATATAAAAAAAATCAATTCTCCCTTATCTGATAAGAGAAAAATTGATTTTTAATAAAACAATCTATATAAATGGTTATTTGACGCTCACTATTAAATGATTTTTCGTAACTATATGTAGTTACAGCTGTTCCGTTAGTAGTGATTAATACGGACAGAATGTTTTTTCGTCAGTCTTTTCTCCAGAATTGTGGAGAATACACTAACCACTCAATAATAACGAGTGAGTAAAATACTAAATAAATATAGTTTTATTATAACGGAATGCTGTTATAATTTTCAACCCTTTTTTATTAGATATTAATTTAAAGTGATATTAATGAAAATTTAAATATTGATTAATAATAATATATTGTTAAATTAATGAATTACAATCATTAATATTTTAATAACTTTACATTAACATTAATATCAATATTACATTAACTATGGTCAGCATGATCCAACCTTCAGACGAAGATTTTATTACATATGACATATCAGTTCATGACTTCCACGAAATGCTTGGTTTAGAAGGACGTGAAAAATATAGTGAACTTAAAGAAATCGTGAAGGATTTAATGTCAAAAGTAGTTGAGATTCCCCGCAAGGACGGTGGGTAGTTTTTAACGCACTGGGTATCTACTGCTGAATATGTATCAGGAGAAGGTGTTATAAAATTTAAATTTCCACCTGAATTAAAACCTTATTTATTACAGCTTAAACAAGCATTTACTTCTTATCGACTAAGTAATATTTTGTCGCTAAGAAGTTCTTATTCTACCATTTTTTTAAAACTTTTTGATAGAATTAAAGGCGTAAACAAGTACTAAAACTATTATTTTTTTGATAAAATGAACGCAAGGCTGACACACCGTCTGTATGTTACACGATTTTATTAAGATTGATAAAAGTCGCTTTAAAGACGCAGTAAAAGCTTACTGGTTATGGAAAGAGCTTAATTCTATTATCAAGAATAGTCATAATCGGGGGATTAATTTCCCTGAGACAATAAGTGAATCATTAATGTGTTATGCTCTTGGTTTTGAGTTAAATAGAGGTACTGGTGGCGATGCCCGAAACCCTGAAACGGGTGAAGTGTGTGAAGTGAAGGCAACTTCTAACTGGGATCGTGACACTTCAAGTTTTTCTCCAAAGGAAGAATTTGATTCTCTTTATTTCGTCCGATTGAATCAACGAGATGATCATGTCTATATTTACGATCTTCAGTTAGATTCAAATAGTTTAAAGAAAATACCAGTAAGCAAAACTCAAACCGTTGAAGATCAACAAAAGCAAGGCAGACGACCTAGATTTTCTATCATAAAACAAATAATTGAAGCTAATAACCTTGATCCGATAGCGTTTATTGACCTAAGAAAAGAAAAAGTCAAAAAGCTTTAATACGGATAGAAGGGAGAGAAGGTGTGTCGCCTTCTCTCCAAAATTTAGCAGCGTGCCGCAAAAAAATACATAGGGGGTAACATAAAAATGAATGCAGCAGGACTTTTTTCAGGAGTAGGTGGAATTGAATTAGGTTTTGAAAGAAGTGGTTTTAATATAGTTTGGGGCAACGAAATAGATGAAAAGGCTAGTCAAACGTATCAACTTAACCATAATCACGAATTAGTTACTGAAGATATCAACGAAGTTAGTAGTGCTGATATACCTGATCACGATATATTATTAGCTGGGTTTCCATGCCAAGCTTTTTCAATCGCTGGTTACAGAAAAGGATTTGAAGATGAGCGAGGCAACATTTTTCTTCAAGTAGTAAGAGTCTTGAGAGATAAAAGACCATCTATTGTGTTTTTAGAGAACGTTAAGAACTTGGTAGGACATGATAAAGGGAATACGTTTAAAGTGATTTTAGAAGCCTTGCATGAGTATGGCTATTACGTTAAGCACAAGGTCATGAATGCTTGTGAATACGGAAATGTCCCTCAAAATAGAGAACGAATTTATGTAGTTGGGTTTCAAGATCCCGAAGCATTTAGGAATTTTGACTTTCCTAATCCTATTCCATTAACTCGAAACCTTTCTGACATAGTGGACTTTAAAAGTAAGGTTGATGACGCTTTTTATTATACGCCTGAAAAATATTCTTTCTATGAAACACTAAAAGAGAAGATGAAAAATAAGGACACTTTATATCAGTGGAGAAGAGTTTATGTGAGAGAGAATAAATCGAACTTATGTCCAACGTTAACAGCGAACATGGGTACAGGAGGTCATAATGTTCCACTTCTTCTATCAGATCATGGGATACGTAAGTTAACACCGAAAGAGTGTTTCAAGTTACAAGGATTCCCTGATGATTTTATATTACCTAGTGATATGGCTAAATCTCACCTTTATAAACAAGCAGGTAATTCTGTTGTGGTGCCTGTTATTGAAAGGATAGCCCAAAACATAAGACAGGCTGTTCAAAAACATAATATCGAAGAAGTGATTTATTAAATATTAGCAGCCTTAGGGCTGCTCTTTTTAATTTTGATGAAAAAATTAAAAAAGGGTTTAACAAAAAAGATTGCAATAGTAAATACAGGAGGTGATTCAATGAACATTCAAATTCAGATTGATTCTAAACTTCTGGTCACTATTGCAACGTTCTCTTATCTGTTTTTTCTGTAAAAGAAAAAGAACTCCGAAAAAAAGGATTCCTTTTCCAGTGTGATAAGATGGTAGAGATCTTATAAATCCTGAGTTACTGCTCTAATTTCATCTTCACGTCTGCCAGAACTCTGCCAGAACGTAATTCTAGTTCTTTAATTGAAGGTTTGTGACCTTTTCGAGTGTTATGCTGAATAATAGTTATTAATTTTCGTTCAAAATCTGTTAATTGATTAACTTCTTCCATTAACAGCACTCTCCTTTGGTTTATAGTGTCCAACTGTACTCAGCTACCTTGATTATAACAATAACATAATGTATATAAAATATTTGTAATATATTAATATTATATTAATGTTAATGTTTTATTAATATTATTATAACATCAAAAAAACGTAAAAATTATATCAAATTAATGATATGTTTTTATATAATTAAAATTTACCTATATGATTATTAATGTTAAACTTACTACAAAGTAGTACGGTATGTCGTTAAAATTTATATTTAAAAGGGGAGTGCTGTGTAATGGCTAAAGTAATCTCAATTGTTACGCACAAAGGGGGAACTTTAAAAACATCTATAGCAACCAATGTGGCAGGAGTGCTATCACAAAAGAAAAATAGCTCTAAAGCTTTTTCTAGAAAGAATCGAGTATTAATTGTTGATACTGATGGACAAGGAAATGTGGGAATGTCATTTGGTTTCATTCCAGAAAAACAGTTTGAGACGAATGTTTATAGTGTGTTAGTTGAAAACTATCCAATACAAGATTGTATAACTAAAGCTTATAAGAGCATTGACATTCTTGGTTCAAACACTTATATGATTAGATTTGAATTAGATATGTTAACAAAAACTGACCTTCCAAAGAAAGACTATTTTAATATTATAAAAAAAGCGTTAGAACCGATTAAAGATGAATATGACTACATACTTATTGATACTCCACCCAGTCTTGGCTTGCTTGTCGGTAACGTACTAAATGCTTCTGATGAAGTTATTATCCCTTACTCGCCAGAACCTTATTCTGTTCAGTCTGTTAAAACAATTATTAGTCAGATAGAAAGTTTTCAGGAAAAAATGAATCCAGACTTAAAAATAAAAGGAATTGTTGGAACATTAGTAGATTCTAGAACTACATTACATTCTGAATTACTATCTGAATGTAGGAAATATGCACTCAAAGAAAACATTACTTTTTATGATACGGTGATACCAAAAACTATTCGGTTTTCAAATAGTATTGCATATGATGGTTTACCAGCAACATTAGTAGATAAAAAGAATAAATTAGTTCAGTCATATTATGATTTAGTAGATGAAATGAATTTATAAAATCATGGAAGGGGAATATTATTGTGTCTAGGAAAAGAAAATTAATGACTTCTTTTTTTGATGAAGATATTGACGAATCAATTAAAACAGATGGAGAAACTGAATCCAAAGATAATACTGATAACCAAAAGAAAGATAATAAATCTAATAGTCAAAAAGATAAAAACAAAGAAAAGACTGAAAAACAATCCAAAGATAAGGAAACAGATAAATTGAAAAATGAAACTAATTATACTCCAAAAGGTAATAGCAGCGATCCACAGCAAGAAGAGACAAACGATAGTGCACTAGAAGAAAAAAATGATATATCACAAGGTTCGGAAGAAACAGAAGAACCTAATGCAGAATCAAACCAGATAACACCTAATAACGATGAGAAAGAAATGCAGAAACACAACTTATTGCAGGATTTAATAGAACAGAAAAAGAAAAGAGACAGTAAAAAATTGATTGGCGTTTACTTTGAGGGTGATGTAGCCAAAGTCCTCGATAAGCTAGGAGATAAAGGGGGAAGGGGAGCTAAATCACAAATTGTTAATGACGTAGTAAGGGAATTTCTTGTTAAACAGGGGTTATTAGATGATTAAAGCTATACTTCAATGAAGTACAGCTTTTTTATTTTTAGTCGATTAATACTCTTTTTATCCAATCAAAACTTATAATATAAGCTAAAAATAGAGTAATATATATTATCGTAAAAAATACAGGTGATGTATCACTTGTTATTAATAAATTAATTGATAGGCCGAATAAAAATGGAGCTATTATTGAAAGCAAAGCTATGCCTTTTTCTAAGTATTTATGTTGGTAGTACATATAAACAAATGGTGTGATCGCGATTACTATAAGTAAGATCATAATATCCTCTAACACCTTAATATCCATAAAAATACAAAAAATAGCAGGTATAAAGATATAAATTAAAGCTATAATTATGCCATCTGTTCCCACATTAGCCAACTTTTCTTTTATATTCATTGATTCATCTCCCTTCTTATACACCATATATCGACATAATTAAAATATTAATTCGAGGTATAAAGACTCCTCTCCTTCTAGAATAATAAACAACTAGAAAAAAGAGCGACATTTGCGCCGCTCCTTAATCATTTATTAATAGTTTCCGAATTTTCCCTTTCGCCCGCCGCCCCCAGTTTTTCACGGCATCCTTCGTAACCTGCTCCTTATTCGCAATCTCTTTTATCGTTAAATCCTCAAAAATAAACAGCCTAAACCACTTCATTTCATTATCCGTAAGCACTTCTTTGATCTGGTCGTACAGGTATGGATCAAAGCCCATCTCAAGCGTCGCTGACACCTGGCTCATGTCGGTTGTTTGATGCGCCCTGTACACTTCATCCTTTTCCTCCTGATGATTCCGCGCCCGAATGAGGCTGAGCAAGGCCTTTTGAATCAAGAAATACGCATAGCTCGAGAACTTCCCTTGCTTTTCCTCATACGTTTCATAAGCCCTCCAAAGCGCAAACAACCCCTGTTGGCGGAGATGAGTTTATCCTAATTTCACAGAATGTAAAAGAAGAGGAAATGACTCAGCTTGCGAAACAGTTTATAAAAGAAATGAACCAGCCCGTTATACTACAAGAACATGAAGTGATTGTTACAATTAGTATTGGAGTTAGTTTGATGCACGAAGGAGAAAGTAGCGTTGATGACCTCATTAGGCAATCAAATCAAGCCATGCTGTTAGCTAAAAAGACAGGAAAAAACAACTATCAGTTCTACACAAAGGAATTACATGAGAAGATCACACGCAAACAACAAATTGAATGGGCTTTACGCAATGCCATTGTGCAGGATGAGTTCTCACTAGTCTATCAACCACAAGTGGACGTAGTAACGGATAAAATTACGGGTATGGAAGCCCTACTTCGGTGGAATCCAGCTTTTGGTGTTGTACCTCCTGATGAATTTATTCCTATTGCGGAAGAGACAGGACTGATTCTTCCAATTGGGGAATGGGTATTAAGAGAGGCGTGCCGTCAAATTAAAAAGTGGGAGAAACAAGAACTTCCGAAAGTAAGGGTATCTGTCAATGTATCGGCAAGGCAATTCAAAGATAAACAGTTCACATCAAAAGTAAAGGCCATTGTCGAAGAAGAAAAGGTTCAGCCATGTGATCTTGAAATAGAGATTACAGAAAGTGTGATGCTAGATGTCGAGGGGGCATCACAACTGATCCAAGAGTTGAAGGAATTGGGCGTGAAAGTGGCAATTGACGATTTTGGTACGGGGTACTCATCCTTGAACGTCATGAAAAATGTTGAAATTGACACTTTGAAAATGGATAAATCTATGATTAATGATGTTTCGGAGAATGGTCGTATGATGTCTTTGTTGATTGCTATGATTCGTTTAGGGAAGGATTTGAATACTCAAGTTATTATTGAAGGCGTGGAAACGAAGGAACAAAAAGAATTTCTAAAAGAGTATCAGGTCATCGCACAAGGTTATTTCTATAGCCGGCCGCTGCCAGCAGGTCGGTTACAACAAGTTTGGGAGAAACATGGGGCGGTGCTTGGCGTAACCAGTGAATGATTACATATATATTACTTTTCACTTGTAAGATAATTGAACAACATGTTATATAGATATTTTAAAAGAGTCATTAGCATCATCATAAGAAGTGTCCCAATTGACCAATATAATCTCTATATATGTATTACGTCAATCCAAGATAATTTATGCAAAAAGTATTAAATTTAGGCATAGGAGGAGATTACGAACGTTATGTGTGAAACGTTAAGAGAAAATATAAAGCAGAAGTTGGAAAATGGTGATTATAATTGTGAGAAGGAATTAACATTATCGATTATTAGTGGAAAGTACAAAGTAGTGATTCTTTGGCATCTTGGTGTAGAAGGTCCTCATCGATTCAGTGATTTAGAACGCCTCTTTAATCATGTATCTCATAAGACATTATCTAATCAATTAAAAGAATTAATAGATGATGGGATTATAAGTCGAAAGGTTTATCCAGAAATGCCACCTAAAGTGGAGTACGATGTAACAGAGCTTGGAAAGACATTAGTGCCAATTGTGGAGATGATGTACGATTGGGGTAAAAAGCGAATTTCCCAATTGAAGGAAGAAGGAATAATAGGAAGTTAAGTTTTATTGTATTCAAAAATCACCAGTATGCTGTTACAGACAGCATACTGGTGATTTTATTAGATTCTTATTTTAGCAATTTTAATGCTTCACGATTGAAAGCAGGTAGGTCATCAGGTGTTCTACTTGTAACAAGGTTACTATCGACAACAACCTCTTCATCCTTCACAATAGCCCCTGCATTCTCTAAGTCTTTTCTAACTGACACGAAGCTTGTTAATTCTTTCCCTTCTAATAAGTCAGTTTCTACTAAGAATTGAGGACCATGGCAGATTGCGAATACTGGCTTTTCTTCTTCCATAAACGCTTTTGCGAATGCTCCATTTTTCGGATTAATTCGGAGCAAGTCTGGAGAGAAGCCACCAGGAACTAATAATGCATCATAGTCATTCGCATTTACTTCATCAATTCCTTTATCTGCTTTTATTTCTTCACCGTTTTTCCCTTTAATCATTTTTCCTGCTTCGTCACTAATAATTTCTACTGTATGACCTGCATCTTCATAAGCTTTAACAGGATCTGTTAATTCTATTTCTTCCACGAGATCTGTAACGATAACTGCAACTTTTTTTGTCATTTTTATCTTCTCCTTTCTATAATTCTGTATTAATGGTATCGAAAATTCATTGATCTGTGAAGAACGCACTTTTATGTACGGAGGTTACTTTGAGGTAACTTAGATGTAATTTTCCGTTACCAAAACAACGAGTATTTAGAAGAATACAGGGTGTCTATCGATTCGTACTTTTGTCTTAATATAAATGGATTATTTTTATGTTGTAAAAAGTAAAAATATGTTAATATAATATTACTTTTATTTTAGTAGCTTTCCCTAATACAGTAATTGGTAAAGTTTGAAGTGTTATTTAGGGGAGGACCTTACATAAAGGTAAATACATCACAAGAATCAACTAGGGAGGTTTTACACAAATAAAATGGCCGAATGATTAGTCTTAGTCAAAAATTAAAAGTACATAAAACCAGGGGGAAAACTACCATGAAAAACAGAATATTATTCTTTTCAAATTCAACTATTTTTTTCACAGTACTTTTTAAGTTTATTTGAGGAATTTACACTATTTAATAGTAATTCATAAATTATTTCTTTATCTTCATTTGTCATGCCTTCTTTCTCTAAACATCTGCTATAAAAGTTGGATATTTCTCTTGTCTTGCAATAACAAGCCATTAAATCTTCAATCTTCATATATACCTTCCTTTCTTAATTTTAATTATCTTTTTTTAGGTCTTTAATGACTGCCGACAGCTCTAAAATCACTGCTTCAAGTTGATCAAACTTTTTTTCAAATCTAACGAATAGATAAACTGTTATGGCAATAGGAAAGCCAAAATTTCCAATTATACTTACCCATGTCGGAATTGTTTCAGGTGTCATTTTCAGATCCCTCAACTTTCGAGCATTTTATAATACCTAAAGAGATACATAGATAAATATATAAACCAACTCCGACATTTTAATTATTTGGTTTAAATCCAACAATAATTTTCACTTTATAATTTAAAGTCTAATTATGAAGGGTGAAAATGTGATGAAACAAGTAATTTTATATTCTAGTGACCATTGTATTTTTTGTGTAAAAATGAAAGAGTGGCTTAAACAAAATCAAATAAGTTACATTGATAAGAACCTAAAGAAACGGGAATACTCACAAGAACTTAAACAGTACAATGCGGTAGGAATACCTTTTATTTTAATCATTGATAATAAAACAAATGATAAAAAGATAGTACAAGGTTTCCAGCCTGATTTAGTTAAAAAGTATCTAAATGATTAATAAATTAAAAACCCCACCTATCTAAAAAAACGGTGGGGAACTATCCTTTAACGTCTATTGGTTTTAGAAAACACCATATACTAGGAGGATCTTTAAATTCAACAGTAAACATTTTCTCTATAATTTTTAATTTGATTTCTTGCTCTAAATCACTTTGTTCTTGATAGCTTGTATTTTTTAACGATTGCTTTATTTTATAATCAAACTTGTTTAGAATTTCTTCTATTTCTCTACAATCAATTTCATTTCCTTTCAATTTGATTCACTCCCATTATCACTTGATCCAATAATTTTATATAACTTTTTTAAAGCCTTATTATGTTGATTTGAAATATTTTGAGAGGTTGTACCAATTAATTCAGCAATTTCATTAATACTCATTTCTTTTAGATATTTCAATTCCAGTATTTCCAATTGTTTTTTTGTAAGTGCATTCAACGCCTGATATAATTTATCATTCTCTATGTGATCCTTTAATTTCTTACCATAAGCCTCTTGTTCAGAATACAGGGGTTTTGTTTCAATAAGGTCTTTGTATGTGGTATTACCTTCCTCTAACACTTCTTTATCAAGAGTTAAGGAGAAACGCTTATTCAATTTTTTAATTTTTTTATCGTAGTCAATACTAAAGTATCGAATCAAATTGCTAATGTACTTTATCTTCTTTATCTTTTTATAGTGTTCTTTAAAAGCGTTATCAATCTCTCTTTTATTTTCATCAGTTGGATTAGTAATTGCCTTTTGTAATAACTCGTAATTTTTATCATTTTCCAAAAAACTCTCAATTATAGGGTTTTGAATTGCTTCTTTATTTCTTTCGATAAATTTTAACATCAGGCTTTCTTTTGATGATTTCTTTTCTAACATTAGTAATAAACCCCCTATCTTTTTATTAAGATATAAAGTGAACCACAACTAAAATTATAAACCAAAACAGAACAAGCGTTCGTATATATTTGCAATTTTTTAAAAGATTGAGTTTATATTCGATATACTTTATCATTGGAAATATATAGTTTGTGTTAATACTTTTCTTGAAGGTGATACAATGGATATTTTCATTCCAATTGGAACAGGTTTTATAATTAACGTTGTTATATTTATAATTTCTTTAGTAATTACTAAGGAAAAGAAAAAGTCTGCATATATAACTTTTTTTGCGTCAATTCTAACTTTTATCGTATCTTTAGTTGTTGGATCATGGACTGGTATGGGAATAGGTGTTATTAGTTCAGGAATGTTAATAGCTTCGTTATTCTTTCTCGCTTACAGTTACTTATCCAAAGAAAAATAAAAGCATATTAAAAAGCCTTCAAAAGAAGTAACTCTTTTAAAGGCTTTTTTTATTGAATCTTTAACAGAGCAATCCCTGTGGTCCGAAATATGCTCGAATACCAACTGCTGCCCAAGTATCGTGACCTTCAACACAAGAAACCAATTCCTTATCACAACAATTATCATTATCCCCAAATACTCTGTAACACCTGTCGTGTGCAACACAACAAGTATCTGTCGCATTTATAGGATCATCACCGCCATGGTCTAAATTATAACCACAGTTACCACCGCAATGTTGATACCCACCTGGTAAGCAACCATCACTTGTCCACCAAGCTTGAGTGCTGATACCATCTGGATCATTGACTTTAATATCTTCCTTTGTAAATTCCAATTTTTCTAAATCAGTTTCATTGTGTGTAATTAAAATTTCCTTGTTTTCAAATTTGTATCTGTAAACGTTGTTAGGACTTCCTTTTTCTATAATTTGTCCGAAATAATAATCCTCATATGCTGGTATTTCATTGTATAGAATGTTGATATTTTTTTCTTCATTAACTAAATTGATAATCGTTGCATTAAACTTCATTACACTTCGGTCTTTTTCTCCAACTACTGCTTCAAAAGCGTATGCTTTTTCTACAGCCAATTGTTTAGGATTAAATTTTTCCTTTTCTTGCATTTTTTCAACCAATTTCTTGAATTTCTTTTGCTGAAATAAAACATCTAGTTTAGTATCTAAGTCAGATCCCGTTAAATCTTTTTTAGAAAGAACTGTACCAATCATCATATTCACCCCTTTTTTTATGCAATAACTACATCATCACAACCACAATGATCAAAAACGTAGGTTGATCCATACAACGGAACGAAAGTACCCATGCAACCAGGTTCTAGGCAACATTTCCGAATTGGAGAACACATACTTTGAATAGAAACATCACCATCATTTTTCACTTCAATAATAGGCTTTTTTTCATTCATGTCATTACCTCCTTTCTTAACTTAAAGAGAAAGAAGTCACTAAATAGTAAATTGAAAAGAGAAATTATTTGGTGAAAAAAATATTTCATTTATTTTTTTAATAAAGGTTGTTTTTTTAGCTACTTTAACTCCTTTTATTTTAGGTACGTACCTAAAATAAATTTAAAAGTAAGGAGTTGAGTTGTATGGCAAATTTGCGTCGTGTTGAAGAATATAGAGGTACTTTCACAGCAAGTTTAAGCACTCTACGAGATATGGAAGACGCTAATTATCAAGCTTTTACTTCTTTGTATCGACAATATAGAGATTCTAATGTTGTAGAAAATTTACTAACTGGAATAGGTGGGGCTGCGTTGGGTATTATTTTTGCCCTTGCACCTGTAAAACCCCCTATTGTTGGCAAGAAAAAAGATATATTTCATAAAATCATCATGAAATCAAATTTAAATTGGAAAGTAATAAGAGATTAATATGAATTACATATTAATCTCTTATTTTTAGGTATTTGCAACAGCATTTACTTTTTTTAAATATAACTTTTCAATTCCTAAGTTCATTAAACTAAGTATTATGTTTATGGCAGTTGTACCTAAAAAGACATATATTATATTTATAAATTGATTTTGAATAGCACCTTCAATAGAATATTGGATCATAATTATCAATGTATATCCTAACGAAAAAACAAAAACTTGAATTACAAGGCGTTTCCATATGTTTTTTACCTTATATGAAGTAAATCCAAACAATAAAGCTACTATATAAGTCATTGGGTTAATCAGCGAAGATATAATTCCTATAAATATTGATGTTATTACTGCCACGGAAGTAGACATTGTTTGACTAAACCCGATTAAAGCAAATATAAATCCTAATATAATCGTAGGTGTCATAGCTGGAAACAACGCTATAAAAAGGTATTTTTTCATTTTATAGTTCCTCTCCTGTTAATAAACCGTTCCGCATTGTTTTAAATAGTCTAATGGAACACCATGACCCGACTTTATCAAATCACATTTATAAACAAACCATTCATATGGTATGGATTTTCTACCACCGTTTTTCATGTTTTCCCACCATTCATTTGCTTTATCAATAGGTAAGAAATAATGTTCTAAGTGTTTAGCAAATTCTATAATAAAAAACGATATACCACCTTGATCTTTATGTTTTAAAAGGTATTCCATTTGATGTTTTTCAATATTATTTAAAGGAAAAGATGTGCGACTGTTGGTACTTTTAGTATCAAAAGCAATAGAACGACCATGTGAAATTCCTAAGAAATCGACCAGCCCTTTTTTATTGGGATAAGCATATATAACTTTTCTTTGCTTTTTATCATAGTGTACTGTCCAGTCTGTAGGTACTTTATCCACTAAAGCAAGACCTTTATTTTTGTAAGCATTATTAGTGAACTCAATAATTTCTTCTAATTCCATACCTCGTTTTCCGTACCCCATAAAATCACCTTCTTTATTTCCTTCCTATCCGAAACATTTAGAACAAAATTATTTTCAGCATTGAGTTTTATGGCTTGTAATCAATGATTTGTATGCCAATAAGAAAATCAGAGCATTCTTCTAAATCGAAATTAATGGTTTCACCGTTAGGATAATAAAATATAATCTCTCCTACTTCTCGGTAAGATTTATCTTTATCTTCATCATTATAGAACTTAACGTGTTTTTTGGTTAAATCATGGTCTGCCGGTACTGTTAATCCTGTATCGAATTCCGTTGTCATTACACTTCCACCCGAAACATTCCCACCCATAGTTGTGATTATTTCCGCAAAAGCAGTTTCAAATTGAAATGTGTAAAGAAGTGTATGTTCTTGATCAATATTTCTCATTTCATCTGGCTGATAATAATCCATTTTATAATTTTCATTCATCACACTATTCTCCTCTCTTTTTATAACTGTGAACTGTTATATTTATATTATAACTGAATACCGTTGTATATACAATTACTATTTACTTAGTTTCAAAACTTAAAAGAATTGACACCGTTTTTAAAACCCTGTAAAATCAGGGTATAAGCTTGTGTCGCAACTTAGTGCCATAAGTAGGAGGTATTTTAAGTGAAATATGGGTATGCAAGAGTATCAACTATACACCAAGATTTGGAATTTCAAATTGATATGCTAAATAAAGAAGGGTGTGAAATGATTTATAAGGAAAAATTTACAGGAACTAAAAAGGAAAGACCTGAATTTCAAAAACTGTTAGATGTTCTCCAATCAGGAGACACATTAGTGGTTACCAAATTAGACAGGTTCGCCAGATCCACAGCAGACGGAATACAAACTATCAAAAACTTATTTGAACGTGGAATTAAAGTGCACGTTCTTAATATGGGGATCGTTGAAGATACACCAACCGGTAGATTAATTTTAAGCATTATGTTAGCTTTTGCAGAATTTGAAAGAGATATGATTGTTGAACGAACACAGGAAGGTAAAGCGATCGCAAAACGGAAAGAGGACTTTAGGGAAGGTAGACCAAAGAAATATAGTAGGAAGCAAATTGATCATGCTATTAAGTTAAAAGATGAAGAAGGATTTTCTTATAAGCAAGTACATGAAATGACTGGAATATCAAAAAGTACACTTATACGAGCTAAGCGTGAGAAAGGGTTAATATAATAGGAAGAAACTTTTTGAAAGACTAAATGGGGAAGGGGTGTGATTATATGAACTCGCTGTATGAGAATAGTTTAGAAATACTTAATTTATCAGATGTAGAAATTGTTCAAAAAGAAGAAGGTAAATCATACACAGCTTTATTATTATGTTTAAGAACCCAATTAAAGTACAAAACTTCAAATGACTATGACGATGAAGATAATAATTCAAAAGAGATTTCTTTTTATTACCTGGTTCAAATAGTAGATGGTAAAGTGAATGATACTGCATTAAGTGAAGATAATTCTAATGAGTTCTGGTTAGACATTAAAAATCAATTATCTGAAGATGAAGTTTTATCATTAAAGAACAAACTTAAAGGTATTTTTAACGATTATCTCAAAGGGAGGGAATTAATCAAATGAAAAATATAACTACGAAAGAAGCTATGCAGGAATTGGACAACCTTAACCATGAAATAAAACGATATTTTAATAAAGTTGATATTGAATTAGATTGTGAAAATATTAGCTTCGATTCAAATAATCCAGATGATTACTTTATGAGGAATGAAATCCGTTCTATTTCAGATAAGCTAGATGATATTCATAGAAAGCTCAATTATTTATCAAAACCCATTTCAGACCAAGGATATATAAGGCGCAATTCGTCTGGAAGATATGAATTGCCAAGTGGCGATTATTTTACAAGTGGTTCAGCCTGCGAAATCTTATATACTGATGATATAGATAATGAACAATATTGGATTTATACCCGAATAGAACATAATGGGGAAGATTACTTTGCTACAGCATTAGGTAGAGATATTTCTATTAATGGAATGATGGTAAGAGTAAGAAGGTAATTTATAGGGTGAGTGGAAAATGAAATTTGATAAGTTTAAAGCAGAATTTGAAGAAAAATTACGATTAGAACGTTTGTATGATGTTAAGGAACTTAGTGAAGGTCAAACTCTCGGGTTACCAAATGGAACAAATATAGCAATTGATGATAATACGAAAGGTTATTTAATTGAAAGACCTGAAAACACCAATTATGAGGTTTATTTAATCAAAAAGGTTGTTGTAAAACCTATTATTTGGGTTTTTAAAAGAAGTGGTGAATACATTGATAATAAGGAATTTAACGATATTGACGAAGCTCTTAAATGGATGAGAGAATCATATATAAGAGACGCAGAAATTAAGCTAAATATAAAACAAAATTAAAAAAATAAAAGACTACACCGATTGTTCTTGTGTAATATGAACAATAAGTGTAGTCTTTTTTTTGTGTTTATTATCTGCTATTTTCTCCTTCTAAATATACCTGCTTGTTATGTTTTTTCGTTTCCCCTTTAGCGTATGGTAAAGAAATTTAATTAACTTATATGCTAAAAAGGCAAATAAAATAGGAATACCAATTTGAATGCATATCACTAAGAAAAACATCAGCATTGGTAAGGCAACAATAAAACCCATAAGAAAGAAGATTGATAGTATTATCATTGCTACCAATAAAATTTTCTTTGCTCTTTCTGATAATTCATTGTATCCCTTTTTTACTGACTTTCCTACTTTCATTTTTCATTCCCTCTTTCTTAGTTTTTCCTACAGACTTATCACTTACTTTTAATACCATCATTTATATAAGATTCTTTAATATCTTTATCCATCCGAAAATTGATAACCAAAGAGGAATACTTAAAGTAATTCCCCATGTAAATCCTTTAAGAAAGTTGGATTTATCAGTATCAGTATGATAAATACTTTCATTATTTTTAATTTCCATTTTGTTTCGTTCCTTTATAAGTTTCTAAATAACTTTCAATAACTTTCTTTATAAACTTTAAATCCCTATCATTTAATAAAATATTCTTATAATATTTTTGATTCACTAGATCTTCTAAGTGATAATTCAAATCATTTACAGGGTAATCAAAAGTATCGCTTTCTAAGCTTTCATTTTTAATTTTGCAAATAGTAAATGGAGAATTTACTTGTTTTGGTTTTTCTGTGAATCCTGCTAATTCAAATAATTTAAATGTTATTTCCTTACCATCTAATCTATTTGTTTCAGCAAGTGCTTTAGCAATCTTTACTAGAATTTTCTTGCTCGGCTTTACAGATTTTCCACTAGCGCGACTATATCCATTCTCAATATCAAGCCAATAACTATGACTTATACCAGCCCTATCAGCAATTTTTCTAGCAGATTCATTCCCTCTTAATTTCCTTATATAATGATTAAGTTCCAAAGCATTATTTCCTTTCTTCCTATTATTAAGATATTTTTAAATGTTTAAGCTCCAAACTCCACGATCAACAGCTGTAAAGTTGTCGTGTAATTGCAATGTCTGTCTAATTTTTTCTTTCCAATGGTTATTTTTTAAAGCTTTTTTACTACCTTCTATGACCTTATAAATTTGAGATAAGGTTGCTTTTCCACCAAGCCATTCTAGTGCACCTTGAATCAAATCTCTCCAAGTGATGTTCTGGAATTGACGTAAATCAAAAGACTGTGTGACTGTGCGTTTTAATTGAACAGCCCATACCTCATTCTTTTTAAACACCAAAAGATGTTCGTGAACAATTGGAATGAAGTTGTTGTTAGAATACGTTTTGTTATTCGATAAACAGTTATGCTGCGCTTTGATGATATGACTTTCCAGATCACCAAACCAGGTCATGTCTTTTATTATCGAATAATATTTCCCTTTTTTACGTACATCACCAATAAGGAAGGCGTGTCGCCCACCATTTAATAAGGACTGATAGATTTTTGCATTAACCTTGTCCAACTTTGCTATGAATTCTTCATAGCTCATTACATTGGATAAATCATCTGGATCATATGAACCTCTTTGAGTTTCATATCGAATAATATCCCAATAAGGTGGATGGCTAAAAACAAAATCTGATCCTGTCGGCATTTCCGAAACTAACGCATTCCAGCCATTATTTAAATCTAAATGAACTGAATTTGTTATGCCTAAATCCTTTGCAACGTCTAAGCCTGTTCCACCACCAGAGAATACTTCAACGAACTTTTTAGGCTTGGAATTTGGGTAGAAATGTTCAATCAAGTCTTTAATAACAAAACCAGAGCAATTCCCCCGATAAGAAGAATTGCCCCAGTTTCCACGATTGGAATAGCTGATTAATGACTTCATTTGTTTCAGCCCCTTCCAACCACTAATTCATTCTTGAATTTTTCTTCAAGCATTTTCATCTTTTGAAAAATTAATGCATTCGTTTGAGCTTCAATTAATATTTGGTTTAAATCCGTTTCAATTTCAGTATTTTTCCACCCATTAGCTTCAACATAAATGTCAGTATCATCATTCTCATGATTGATTACAACCAACATTTTTTTGCTTGGAGAAATGTGATTATTAATGAAAATATGGTAATTATCATCTTCTACTTCCACATTTTCTACAAAAAAATCTAAAGCTTCAGTAATGGAATATACTTTCTCGATAGCAAATAAACTAATTAGCTCTATTCTTTCTTCATTCTTGATTTTTAAAATCTCTTTCATTTTTATAACCCCCTTGTAACGCCAATAACATTCATTTTGCCTTCTAATTTTGTCATTAACTCAAAGGCTTCCTCTGTTTCCATACCAACTAAGCTAACTCCATCTTCATCAATTTCTTTTTTTAGAAAGAGAAGATTACCAGCTAGTTGGATTCGACCATACTGAGTTTGAATATCAAAGACGGGGTTTCCTTCTACTAGCAGACCTTCATCATCAACTACAATGTCGAATTCATCATCAAACCTTGCAATATCAATCATGTCTGCATTAATTAGTTCGCGATATTTTTTCAGGTTATCATCTTCCGTTTCAACTTCTACAACACCAACTCTCACCATTTCAAAGTTGGGATAGAATTTCACTAATACACCTTTCTTTGTGTTTACTGCTGTTTTCATAAATACTCTCTCCTTTTAAATGTAATTTTAAAATCTCTTTCTCTTATAGCTTTAAACTAAGCTATAAACCTTTTTAAATTGTCCGATCGTTTTATATAGCGTCTGCTTATGCTGACCATTAACAAATGTTCTGTTCATGATTTGAACATAATCATTCAATTTATAATGGTTAATTATTGAATGCATAAAGCTACTTGCTATATCTTCGGACACGTTACTTACTTGATCTATGATTTTATTACCTAAATCACTAATTTCTACAAGTAGAACGTGATAATGAAGGAAGTCGAACTCATAGATCACAATGCAGTATTTCTCTTTCTGCAAACATTTTTCACTCCTTTCCTGTTTTGGTTTTATATAATAAAAAAAGCCAATCGTATCCCTTCGAAAAAATAAAGAGAACAATTGACTTTTTTATATCAACTATTAAATTTTTCATTAATAACGAGAACACAATTTTTAGTAACTAAGTAGTTACAACTTCCTTATCCCATTTGGGAAATAGAAGTAACAATTTTTCGTTAGTCTTTTCTCCTGTATAGTGGAGAATACACTAACCACTCAATAAATAATGAGTGAGAAAAACAAAATAAATATAATTATATTATAACGGAATGCTGTTATAAATTTCAATACCTTTTCAAAAAAATAAGAGCATATCAATGATATATTGATATGCCCCATTATCTATCTATTTACTGAATTCTGCTCGATCCATTCTGCTATTTCACTAATTTCTGGCTTTTCCTTAACAACCATTACAGTAAATTCTACTGCTTCTCTTTGATTAGCGATTAAGTTATAACCATTTAGCCACAAAAATTGTTTCATAGCCGAAAAACCTGTTCGTTTATTAGCATTATGGAAAGAATGGTTTTGTGTTAAACTCGCAAAAAGTGCAGCTGCTTTATCAAAAATTGTAGGATAAGCATCTTGACCAAATACAGTTTGTTTAGGTCTGTGTAATGCACTTTGTAAAAGTCCAACATCTTTTACTCCTTGTTGTTCTCCTGGTGTGTACTTTTGTATTACTATTGAATTGATAAATATTACTTCTTTTTCTGTTAGATATCTTACCATAATTGCCTTACCTACTACCTATCTGCTAAATTTTCTAAGGTTTGATCGTAATTATCAAATAAGTCTTTTAAACCTTCTATAAATTCTTGATCAATACCTTCTAAAACTTCAACATTTATAGGATTGTGTTTTTTAATTATTACAGTTCCATCTTCTTCTAAATTGAATTTTATTTCATCACCTTGTTTGATGTTTGCATGTTTTAATACTTCTTGTGGCAAAGTTAATCCTAAACTGTTACCAATTCTCGTTACTTTTCGTTCCATTTCTTTCACCGCCACAGTCATCATTTTTATTTCACTCCTTTTAATATTCTTATCACTTTTCATTAAAGTTATAACAAGAATATAAAATTTTACTGTTATAACGGTTATTACTTGTATATTATTATATCAGTCAACCCTTTATTTGTACATAATAATACACCAAAAAGTAATAAATAGGCACAAATCATATTTAGTGTTCTTGTCTTTATTTATTCAAATACTGTCCAATAAGAATCTCCTTCACCATCTGCATACAACTTTGTGTATTCAGCCAATGTCATATTTTGAGTTAAGCATTCATCAGAACAGTAGTAATTTAAACCATTATCAATAACATATCCTGAATACATTTTACTGTTGCATTGTGAACAAATTCTATATTCGTTTTGTTCTTCTGTCTGGTCAAGGTGTTCTTCATAAATAGCTTTTGTCACTTTCTTCACTCCCTCATTAAATTAATAATTTCTTAAAATATCTTCGTTTTTCTTTGATTTCCTAATGAACTATTGAAGTTTCATTAATTGGTGGCCACCAATTAATGAAAAATTAGGTTGAATTTGGAATCAATTATTATACCTAAATAAGCTTCAAAGGATTTTTTCCTTTTTTTAGGATAAATTAATATAATCGCACCTTTGGATCTCCACATCAAACATGGTGGTACACCCTCCCATATCTCACAGCGTCGATGCGCAAAAATTCCTTCGTTCAACCTAACCATGCGTGGATGCCGAATATGCTCCTTTAGTGGGTCTATGCCCTGAGTGATTAATATTGATCGGCTAATCCTGTGCTTCAATTGTCAATGTCTTATCAAAGTGTTAACGGTGATATTTATGCAGCTTGGTTGATATTGTCTAACATAGGTATGTCAGCCAACATTCTTGATTCGCTAAACGCACACTCACGTGTGCCTAATACAAAGAAAATCTTAATTAGTTTACGGCTCAAAGCGACAAAGGATTGCTTTCCAGTCAATGGGTTGTTAGGTCGATTTCGATAATATTCATGTAACTGTTTAAAACCTTCATTGTGACAAGATAATGGTCTCGCTACTTGGAATAGAATGGAGCGTAGACGCCTTCTCCCACGTTTTGAAATCGATGTCCGACCTTTATGAAGTCCTGACTGGTTCATCGTTAAATTCAGTCCCGCTAATTTAATGATCTGGCGTGGATCTGAGTAATTAGAAAGGTCTCCAACTTCAGCGAAAAAACCTGCAACGGTCATCGCACTAACCCCTTTTATAGCTGTCATTTCAACAGCTCCGGGAATATGTTGGATGAGTACCTCAAGTTGCTCTTGATGAACTTGCAATCGCTTGGTTAGTAACTCATATTGCTCGACTAAATATTTGAGCTCTTGCTTTGCCATGTTCAATCCAATCTGTAAGCCAACAGATTGTTCAGCGGCTTGTTTAAGCTCTTGAACCCGCTTTAGGCCTACGGCTCTTTTCGCTGCTTTGTTTATTTCGTTTAAAAGCTCTTCCTCAGTTGACTGAATAATGTCACGGGGGAAATAGCCCTGTTTTAGTAGTTGAATCGCAGCTTTTCCAGTCCAGCTTTTGAACACTTGCTGGAACTCCGGGAAATAGCGGTCAAGCAAGTTATGCATTTGAGCTTTAATCGATGATAAATCCTCTTGAATGATGTCATAAAGCTTCATGCCTTCGCGAAGTTCAGCGTACACATCTTCAGGTAGTGTCGGTTCATGAAACCGACCATCGCGGACAACTTGTGCAATCACTTTAGCGTCCTTCGTGTCGTTTTTAGTTGGAGAATCATCATCCAGTTCTTTCGAACGTTTAACCTTCATCGGATTCACCACGACTGTCTGCAGGCCTCGATCCTTTAAATAGTAAGCAAGGTTTAACCAGTAGTGGCCCGTTGGTTCCATGCCAATGATGACATGAGTTCGATTGAGTTTATTAGATAGAGATTCAATCCAATCAAGTAGATTGGTGAAACCTTCAAATGAGTTGTGGAACATGAGTCGTTTAGCGAGATCAAGCCCACGATCATCAATAGCACGCGCAACATGCTTTTGTTTTGCGATGTCTACTCCGATAATCAATGTGTTTTCTGTAATTTGCTTTAATCGTTGATTTTGTGTAAAATCCAATTTGAGTCCTCCTTCGGTATTTTCGAGGTCCTTGCAGACACTCTCTATACTACCAAGGAGGTCTTTTTTTGTATAATCACGAAATCTTCGATTTTGAGTCAAATTTTTTTATTACAGGAATGCTCCTTATATTATTAAAAAAGACAGGCTACTAAGCCTTTAATAGACTTTGCAACCTGTCGTCTGTCTTTATTTTTTCCGATTAACAAATCGATTAGATACCTTTTTCTTTGCAAAATTAGCAAGGTAATCATCATCTAACTCAAATTTATCAATCTTTGGTTTAGAAATAGTCACAACACTATATGGATCAGTTGTTAAACCATCAATCACTAAAGATTTTAGGAATTCTTTAGTTTTATCAGATTCACTAAAATCCCAAGAAACCGATTGTTGAAATTTCCAAACTGTGTCTCCTGCAACTAATTCACCATTTTCTTCAACATACTCTTTTAATTGTTTTTTCATTTCTTTTACCGTTGCTTCCAAGCGTAATATTTCGTTTGAAAGCTCAATTGCTTGTTGCTCTGTTAGTTTAGAAGTAGTTTGAGTAGCCATTATAAAACCACTTCCTTTCTAACAGGGGTGAACTCTCTTTCTTTATCTAAAGAAGGAACTAATGAAGGATCTTTTACAAGAACATATGTCTTTAATTTATATACTTCTCTTACAATCAATTTAAGGACTGCTAAACCTTCAGAATAAGGAATTTCTTTCACTCCCAATAAATTAGGGTTATTGTCTACTGTAACTAATCGAGTAAACTTTCCATTTTCGTATGAAAGAACCCCTTTTCCAATGCCTGTGTCCTCATAAGATACAATAATTCTGCTAATCCCGTCTTTTCTCATTCGTTCCATGCTTTCTTGAACAGTTAATACTTTACCTTTTAAATTCATTTTTAAAATCCCCTCTCTTAAATTTTAAAATTGAAATGAGTTTTGTTTATAGCAATCAACTACAAACGGACAATGATCACATAAACTAGAAGCCTTATATGGAAATAATTCATTCCATTTATTTGGCGCGAACTCTAACATTTCTAATTTGAAGTTAATCTCGCTTACCAGGTTTCTAGCCCACTCGACAGCTTCATTCATTATGGTTTGATCAAACACATGAGAACTTTCTCTACGCTGACGTAAAAATAATAGTGATCCTTGTACCTCATTAAATCCTTTCAATTGAGATAAAGCCCACGCATATAACGCAATTTGGTAATTGTCCAATACGTTGTAGGCTACTCGGTTAGTTTTGTAATCGAAGATCCGATTACCATTAACAAGGTCGATATATCCCTGTAGCTCTGGAGAATCTTCGTTATCATAAAAAAGAGGGATACGGAAATATAATTCCGTTTCCCCCTCTAAATTTTGAATAGGTGCTTTTCTCACAAGCTCTCTGATCTCATCAGGAGTTACTTCTTCGTGAAAATCGCACTCTATCAATCCTTGTTTTATTGCTTCCTCAAAATCAGTACCTTTTACTAATTGCTCTAACGATTTATGAACTGCCTTACCCAAAGCTAATGGTTTAGTAACAGGTTCTTCTTTTTCAAGAATGTACTTGTAATAAAACCTTTGAGGACATTGTTCATATAACTTTAACCGACTAAACGAAAATAGTTTCATGCTGATCTACCCTTTAAAATGGTAATTCATCATCATTAATGTCTATCGGTTGTCCAGCATTAGTAAATGGATCTTGATTTTGAGTTGGCTGTCCTTGATTTTGGTATGGCTGCCCTTGATTTTGATAATTGCCATTATTACTGTTGTTGTTTCCATTCTCCCACTTCTTAACTTTTAAGAATTGTGGAAAACCCTCAACTACAAATTCAGTAACGTAAACTTTCTTACCATCTTGTCCATCATAGGAACGTGTTTGAACACGAGCTTCAATAGCGATTGTGTCACCTTTAGATAGCTGATTAGCCATGTTTTCTGCTGGTTTATTCCATACAATACAACGAATAAAGTCAGCTTCACGATCTCCATTTTGATTTGGAACAGCTCTAGTTAATGCTAAATTAAAATTAGCTACAGCCTTTCCATTTGGAGTATAACGAAGTTCCACATCACTACCTAATCTTCCTACAAATACACATTTGTTAAGCATTTGAAAATCCTCTCCTTCATCATTTTTTAAATTTGATTTATTTATTAGATACGTCTCGTATGGGTGAGTACGCCCAACTAATTCACAAGCTGTGCTTTCCACTTGAAACGTTTTGTCACCTTTACTTTCTTGAAACACTAGATTAAGAAGGTCATCTAAAAACTCTTCTCCAATTTCCTTCTCAACCTCTTTAACTTTTTTAATACATTCATTAAATTCACCTGAACATATACCTACAAAGAGTATTTGGTAACAAAATCTCTTTTTATCACTCACGTAAGATATCCATTCATTCCAAACCTTGTCACGAAAGTCTTTATATAAGTGATAATCATACTCACGATTTTTCACCCAATTAATATCTGGATAGCCAATCATTTTGAGTTGAGATTTCGTCAACCGTTCTGCAGGGTGTTTCTTATAATGAGATCCACTTTGCTGTCGGATTTCTTCGATTAAATCCTGTTCAGATTTACCTTCCAACAACGAAATGAATTTCAAAACGCCCCCACTTTCTTTACAGTACCAACATTTGAACACATTCTTTTCTTCATTAACTGATAGAAAGAATTTATTACTTCTGTTAGCGTCAGCTTCGCAAAAAGGACATTTATATCTCACTTCTTTTTTGTTAATTGATTTAGAATCAACTTCGAGATTGTTCCTTTCAGCTACTTGTAATATGTTGGGTAACAGGCTCGTTTGCACTCTCCTTCACCTTCTTTAAGAATTCAGCCATTTCATTTTTGGTTAGTTGATACCATTTAGGGTTCGGAGTAACTTTTCTTTGTAAGATAGAATAAGAAGGATAATCTTTTTTTACACGTTGTTTATAGTAATTGATCCCTTCTTTCACATAAGGACAATTTTCATGTCCATAAGCCTTACAAATCATACAATCATGAATTACTCTCACTTGTTCAGACCCTTTTTCTTTGCCACATAAGACTGCGGTAAATCCCTGAAATATTGAAGGAAAAAGGGTTACGAAAAATAACCCTTTCACTTCAAAAAACGTTACAGGCTGAATATTAAGCTCTGAAAGATTTTTTAAATCGTCTTTCATTCTGCCTTAGCCTCCTGCACTTCAATTCCTTCGATAAAGTGGAAACCTTGCGCTGATAAGATCTTGAAGTTTGCTATAGAACCTTCCTCAAGACCTTTGGCAACCCCAATTACTTTTTGATCTTTGGCAATTGTAGTTAGGAATTTTCCATCTTTTTCGAGAACTAGCTCGATAAATGGATTTCCCTTACCTGATTTACCTTCTGTTTTCTTTGTCACGACAGCTTCATAAGATTTCAAATCTACATTTGAATTTGCCTGATTATTTGAAGGCTGTTGTTGCTGTTGACTATTTGGTTGACCAGAAGGTTGCTGATAGTTGTTATATTGGTTGCTTTGATTATAATTTTGTTGGCTATTTCCAACTGCGTTGTTTCCATCATCATCTTCTTCTTTTCCTGCAATACCTAAAATGGAAGATAATGAATACCTTCTACCATAAGTAATTGCTGATCCAATATTTTGAGGTGTATTTCCACTTGCTTTAAAAATCATTGGTGGAAATTCTAGTGTTTCACCACTTTCATGTATGAGTGTTGTAGTCACTTTAACCACACCAATTTCGGCAGGGTATGTTTGACCGTTTTTTCCAATATTTTGGATTGTTTCATACATGACATAAGGTGTTTGAATAACAGCAAGACCATGTTTCTTTAATACAGGTTTTGCGATAGACAAAATATCGGATAATGGAACATATTTTGATTTGAAGTAAGTATTATCAACTGAATTTTTTGGGTTCTCCAATTCATTAGTTGCTTTAACTAAAGCAGAATAAATTTCTTTGTTTGAATTTTGATTTTCCATAACAATAATTTCTCTCCTTTGATTTTTTAATTCTTTCTCTCTCTTTGATTGTTAAAATAGATACTGCTTACTAGGTCGATTTCTTAGAATAAATCTAAATTTCATAAATACCGACATATCAGCTCCCCTTTCATTAGTGTTTTTTTATATAAAAAAAAGACAATTGTAGTCCATGTCTAAAGATAAACACAGAAAAACAATTGCCTTTTTATATAAACTATTAATTTTTTTTACATACAAATAATTTTTTACGTTTCCATACAACTAGCCATTAAAATATTCATGGAAAAACAGTTTTTCGTTGATCTTTTCCCTAGTTTGATAGGGAATACACCAACCACTCAATAATAACGAGTGAGTAAAATACTAAATAAATATAGTTTTATTATAACGGAATGCTGTTATAAATTTCAACCCTTTTTTAACAAAAAAATAAACCCTGCCGATCCGTACCGACAGGGTATTGGTCATTAAAAAACCAAAAGAGAAATATTATTGTTAGTTATTATTATATTCATTTGGTCAATAATAGTCAATACTTTTACTTACCCTTTAATCCACTTTTCTGTACTGCTGGAATCATAATGATATATGTCAAATTCACGTTCCTTTAATTGTTCGTCTAATATGACTCTTAACATTAATGGCTGATCGCTTTCCATAAATATTTCAATATCTTTAACATAGTCCAGATTTTCAGTTATCAAGAATATTCGTTTATTAAACTGTCTTTTCCATTTTAAATACATCATTAAGTCTTTAATTCCATTCCGTTCAACATATATATAATACGTCTTATTATTCATTCGTATCCCAGCTGTAAATGGTTTTGGGGTTGGTATGATTTCAAGATCATTAAAAAGATAGCAAAATTGGAAAAATGAAAGACATTTTAAAACTTCTATTGTATTCATTTCAATCCAATAATTAACTTCGTACTCTGGCATAATATGATTTGCACCATACTTACCAATTGTATATATTGGGATTTCTTTATCATTTTTCTCAATCGTGTGTCTTACTAATAGATGGCGATCACACATACTTTTTAATTGCTGTTTTCCAATACCAAAAATATTCTTTATTTGTAATCCCCCTATAACACCTACACTTGCTATGGCTTCTAGGGCTTTTTCTTCCTGAATAGTCCGATTTTCATTAGGTCTATCATATTTCTGATTAGAGGTAATTAATTCCCAATTTATTTTCCATTTGTGATGGATATACGAAAATGGACTAATAAATTCCTCTGTTTTTAACATAAATCCACCCCTTCCTAAATGAAATGTTGGAACTCTTGATAACCTGCGACACAAATCAGGACTACGGTTGCTAACCTTGTTAAACGGTCAATTAATAAATAGTTAAATCTCGAAACACTTATTCCTATACTTTTAGGTAATGGATATAATAGTTTTACTTTACCTGTTGCCATATCGCCTAAGATATGCGTTAATACGCCAATTATAGAAGCTATTGCTATTGATGGACTGAATAAACTCACAATTCCACCTAATAATGCCACGAATAATAATGAATGCGTAAAGGTTCTGTGACCGAACAGCATATTTAATGGTATAGATATAAAGAAAAATAACTTTCCAAATCTGGATCTAGGTTCATCTAAATCTGGTACAACTGCCATAGCCCCACTTATCAATGCAATTTTCCAATCACCTGTAAAAGCATAACCTAATCCTATTCCTGTAACTGCATGAGTTGTCCACTCCAATTATTCCATCCCTTTCATACTCAAATATAAGAATATCGGTCTATAATTTTCTCGACACTATTCAAGTCAGGATTTCCATTTTTATATACATCATTGTAGTACCTGGATAAAATCAAGATTATTTCGTTTCTTTTTTCATTAGTCATTGCGTCATACATAGCGACACATTTGTCAGGTATATTGGCTTCTCTTTCTCTCAACAAACTATTTAATGTTTCATGTAGTGTTCCTAAGTGATGATAAAGCAACCAAGTTATAACTTCTCTTTGTTCATTTGATAAGTTCATTTTCTTCTTTTTAAGATTAATTGAAACCATATTGCTTCAGCCCTTTCAAAATTGGATTTGAAAAAAGGACTGTTAAAAGAGAAACTCCTTTAGCAGCCCTTTATATGTCTCCCCCTGCATAGTTTTGAAACTAGTTTAAAACTCGAACAATTTTAGTTCTGATCTGTTCTTTTTCGGTATCTACATTTACGATACGAACTAAGACTTTATCGCCTTTTTTAACATTTTGGAACTTTAAATGTGGTGCTAGGCTATCAACACCTTCTTCTAAATTTACAAATATACCATAGTTTTGAACACCTGATACTTTCCCTACATATTCACCATTCTTAATATATCTAGTTGCACAATCAGGGAATGGGTTTTTTAGCAATGGTTTATGAGATACCTTAACCTCTCTGTTTTCGTGATCAATTTCTGTTACCTGAACTCGTAAATGATCCCCTGTTTTATAGTGGTCACGTAAGTCGTCAATCCAACCGTAAGTCAATTCAAATACAGGAATGATAACGTCAATACCACCAATATCACCAATCACATGACCTTGATAAACTTCTCTAATAACACAATGAATGTTATAGCCTACATCTATTTTTCGTAACGTAATATCAGCCATTTCTTCTCTTGCTTGTTTTCTTGAAGCTACAAACATATTGGCTTCTTTGTCATATTGCAATACTTTAAAAGTGATCTCTTTTCCTGATAAAGCACGATATTTATTAATTGCTTGTTGATCCTCTATATCAATCCCAGATTCCATTAATGGAATAATACCTTTGATATTCCCTTTCCAAACAATCCCACATACTTCTTTCTTTTGATTAATTTTTAAGCTCTCAAATCCTACTAATTCACCATTAATAATTTTGTTGTTTTGGTATGCTGATTGTATTTCTAACCAATGGTTATCTTCTTCGCTTGTTGGTTTATACTCTGCTTTCTCTGGATCGAATCCCTCAATTAAGATACTGTTTAATACTTCTGCCATTTTTAAATCCTCTCCCTTTATATTTTTATTAATATTAATGTTAATGTTAAGTTAATAAAAAATTAACTTTTACATAAAATCATCTTCGTTATATTTATTTTTAATTAATTCTTCATTATCTTTTTTTGTTTGAGAAGGTTTTGTTTTAACCGCAACACCGCCATGATCCATTTCTGGTTCATATACATTTTCTAAATTAATTTCTTCTTCAACTCGAACCTCGTTAGGAACACGTTTTATTTCTTCTCCATCATTTGATTTAATTTCATTTAAATTGGTTTCATTATCTATATCTGTTGGCTCAATTTCTAAATCAGACAGCATTACTTCTTGATTTTTACTGTTTTCATCTGGTGTATATTCAAGTTCGTGATTAGAAGAAATTGCTTCTATTTGTTGTTTTTCTATATTCAAATCCTCTTTTGTTTCTTGATCATTGATTAATTGTTCCTCTTCTGTTTCTTGCTGTGGTTGCTCTTTAGCTTTCTTAGAAGTGACAAAACTTGTTACCTTTTGTTGTAGACCTTTACTTTGTCTGATTAGCCTTTTACCATTGGTAATAAATTGCATGATTTTGTTTTCATCAATCTTCTTCATATCCCATTCTCTACGGTCTTTCCAATCTCTAGGAACAAACTGTCCGATACCTTCAAACGGCTTTTGAGGTGTACCATTTTTCAAAATTCGACATAAAAAATGGAATCGTTTCATACTGTCTTGTAAATAGGTGTAATGATAACGATATTCTTCAATCTCTGTATCACGATAATGGTCTGGAAAGAACCGAGGTAATAGTATTCTGTTCTTGTAAGTGGATTGTCGCATTACTACTCGATCCTTACCGAATTCTTCTGCAAACTCTTTAGCATCTTCTGAGGATAAACCACAGAAAGCTATTTTATTTCTGCATGAAGTTAATATTGCTTGTTTCATAGCTTTTCCAGAGATTTTCCCTGTTTCTACTTCTAACTGTCCAAGTGATTGTGTCGCGAATACTCCTGCAACACGATAACTCGCTGCAATAGAGAGAAACATTTCTACATCAGGATTAATATACCGACTATATTCGTCTGCAATTAAGAAATGTGGTGTTCTTGTTTTCTCTGTTCCTTCTCGTCTAAATGTTGCACTCTGCAGGTGCATAATAACGAATTTTCCAAAAGCGTCACCTGAACTTTTTAATTTTCCTAGAGAAGTATTGACTAGCAGTATTCCCCCTTCTTCAAGGTGTTTATCTAAGTCAATATCGCTTTTACCGGTAATAATTCGTCTCAATTTTTGGTTTGACGTAATATTTTCTAATTGTGAACGCAAACCAATAACAAGCTTTCTGTATTGGTCTTTTAAAGATCCTAATAGCTCATTTTCAAAGAATGGAATTAGTTCTGAATTAGGATTTTTCATTTTCAACTCTTGAACACGTTTGCCTAGTAACTTTTCATCACGCAACGTTTCAAGTAAATCCATTAAGTCGCAATCATCACCTTTTAACTCTTTTAAAAGTTTAGTTACATTACGTGTAGATAACTCCTGAACAGTCTGGAAGAAGGCTTCTTGTTTCCCGAAAAGACTTTGTAACACTGCTACTGTTGCTTCAGCTACATCATCTTTATCTCCTTCCATAACATTAAAACGGTGGGAATCTGGACTCTCGGGATCAATGTAGATATAAGGTACTTCCATTTCATCACAGTACTCTTTTATATCTTGTACCAAATCACCTTTAGGTTCGATTAAACTAAAACCCACCTTCTTACCTCTTTTCTTTTGCAAGAGTAACTGGTAAGCCATTGGTGAAAGAACCGTTGCACTCTTTCCACAACGTGTAGGACCGACTGCTAATAAATGGGTGAATGGATCATCTCCCCCCCACATAATCGGTTCACTCATGTACTACACTCCTTTCTCTTATTACAACCCTATTTTGTTGCGTTTTTGATAAAGGTTTGGTATATTGAAATTAACCTTTTAAATGTAAATTTTTAAAATCTCATTTCTTAACACTCCCTTTTGTCCGTTACAAAAAGGGAGTGTTTTCTTTTGCTGTCATGCTTATAATTGCAAAGACAGTTCCGCACTTGCTCGTTGCAAGAAAAACATACTGATTAACACTAAAGCATAAGTGGTTATGATAGTTCCGATCGAAAAGATGTCCAATGTTAAGAAAGTGTTATACAGTTCATTTGCAAAACCAACTAAAATTATTGGTAGAGCTAATACCATTCCCATCATTAAAGCAATTTGTCTCTTAGCAAAAAGCTTCTTTCGGTATAGTTCATCTCGTTTTACAATTTCAAAATTGATAGTTTGATTGATTTTGGTGAATAAATCCCCTGATTTTCCACCTTTCTCGTATTTAATTCTCAAAATTTGATGAAATACATCAATGGAATAAAATCTATATTTTTTGAAGTGATTAGTATCTAGTTTGGCTTCATTTTTTAAAGCCTGGATTGTTTTATCAATGTCCTTCTGAATTTCTGGATCAAGGTTACGTTTAGAGCCTTCTAATGCTTTCATTACGTTATATCCAGACTTCAAATAGAAAGTTACGTTAGTTGCATATTTTTGAAGTTCTTTTAATAAATGATTTTCTCGTTTTACCTTCTTTGGAATAAATACTAAGAAGTAAAATGAAAAGAACATAGTAAGAAAACTAACAATTAAGCTAGTAGTAACGTGTTGCGTTGTGATATACAAATAAACTGCTGAAATTGCAAATATCATTAAAAGGTTTAATAGAATTTGTACACCTGTAAATACTCTTAAAATTGGTTCAAGAAACGTGTTTATTTTTTTCTTCATCATTCTTCACCCTTTCGTTAACTACCAATAGCAGCACCTTTTAATGCACGAGGTTTATTGGTTTTAAAACCCGTTTCGTTTTTATACTTAAACACATCAGGCAGTAGATGATACAGCCCTTTATATTTCAGCTCATTAATGGTTTCTTTTGATAGAGGATTCGTAACTAATTTTTCAATGTAATCATTGGCTTTCTCATCATACTCACTTTCAATTGCATAAACAGGAATGTATTCTACACCTTTATCTGTGAAGTCAGTAAACTCAACAATTTCTCTTATGAAACGTTCTATACCATTCTCTGTTTCTCTCATGGTCATATAAATTCCAAATTTTAAGGTGTTCACAATGTCTTTACCTAAAATTAATTCGTTAACTTGGTATTTTTGTCCAATCATAGAAAGCAATCGACTTGGGATTGCCTGTGCTTTTTTAGCATGAAGTGTAGTAATGATAGAGTGATCCGTTAGAGCACTCTCAACCATGTCATATGCTTCTGTACCTCTTGTTTCAGCAATGATTAACCAATCAGGGTTGTTACGAAGTCCTGCTTTTATTAGATCATTATAAGTAACCTTATTTTCTCTTGTTTCTTCCATTAACGTTCTCCAACTGTTAATGTCCTTCTCTGGATAAAGCTCTTTAATATGGCTGTCCATTGTATCCTCAATTAAGGTGATTTTCTTATCAATAAATCCTACTAATAGTTTTTGAAGTTCTGTTTTACCTGAACCGGTCTTACCTGAAATAACCACACTTGTATCTGCCTTAATTAAAACTTCTAATAATTTGGCAACATCTTCATTTGCTAATTGTTCTAGACTTTGAATTGCTAACTTTGGCCTTGAAATACGAATCGCAAATGTACACCCTGAAGGACTGACTGATGAATGGATAAAGTTTACTCGTAAATAAGCTAATTCTGTATCCAAGATAGCGTTGTTATTCGTGAATTCTTTCCCCATTTCATCAGCAATTTTCTTCCCGAGTTGAAAGACTTCATCTTGATCTGGTTGATATTCTGTTTTATATCGCCCTTTTACATTGTTTTGTACAAACATCTCCGTACCATTGAATGAAATGTCTGTAATATTCGGTTCTTTAAGGTATTGATTTAAGAAACTGCTTTCTAATATTTCTTGAATTCGGTCTTGAAGTTCTTTTTCCATGCTTTTATCTCTCCTTCAATCGCTTATAAGTTTAGCTGTGAAAGGTAGGCAATCATTGTGATACCTGTAAATAGGAATATGAAGATTAACCCATAAACCAGTATTGGATTAGCGTGTTTTCCCATTTGATTAACTTTATATTCAATCAGCTCATTTATTTTGTTTTGCTGTAAGTTATTAATCGTATTCTCAAGCTCTTGTACATCTTCTTTATTAATACCTTCCTCGTGAAATTCAAAGATCATTTCCATAATCATGAATGCTTCACTTGAACCGATACTTTCGGCAAACTCTAAAAAAGCCTCTCGGTTATTGATGTTTTGCCTATCTAAATCTTCAACTAATTTTTCTAATTTAGATTTCATTGGCTCATGGATATAAGGAATTGTCGCTTTTAGTGTTTGATACACGTTACCTTGAGTGCTTAATAGCGAAATAAAGTAACGCAAGAACGTTGGGAATTCATATTGAATAATGATGTCATGCTGGTTTTTCTTTGAAACCAATTCTAAATACGGAATTTTAAAACCAATAAACATGACTATAGGAACACCTGCAATTAGCCATACATTCCCTGTTCTAAAGATGATTACTGCATAGATCAGAAAGAAAGCTAAAGCCATCATTAACCGTTTATTGAAGAACTTTTTTTCATCAATATGGAAATGGGAATAATACAATTGACGATTTCTTTCTAATAGAAATTCCATTATTCAAAACTCCTTTCTAATCCGAATTCCTCTTTAATATGGTGGTAGAATTAGATGTTTCAAAGTCACCATATTTATAGTGAATATTGATTTTTTCACCAACAGGAACTCGACCTGTAACTGGATTTCCAGCACTATCTTTAAAAGTGATTTCTACACCTTTTCCTGATAATTCATTGACAGCATGTTCGACTTTATCTGTTACTCCACCTTCTGCCGATACCATTTGTTGCATTTCAGTTGATAAAGTTAATAACTTTGAACCTTCAATATTGTTGATATACATTGTCAGCATGAATGGAATAACGAAAGCCCCAAAGATAAATAACACTGTCATGAAACCTGTTTTTTCACCCATGTTTCAATCACCTCACTAGTCTCCTTTGGTTAAAGTAGTTCTTTGTGTTGAGGTTGATAAGACTGTTCCATCATCATCTAAAATTTGAATTCGGAATTGAACACTCTTAATCTCGTTATCATTATTTGTTACATTTCCACTTTCATCTAAAAAAACATAATCAACTTTTATATCCTTTCCTTGTTCTTTATGTGATCTAGTAATTTCTAATAATAAATTGGCGACTAACGCTCTTTTGTCGAAAGCATTAGTCGCACTCTCTCTCAATTGACCTATACTAGCTGATTCTGTTCCAACTTGTACTTCTTGAATGGCTGAAACATTTGTAGAGTGTCTTAAACCAATATTGGATACCCACAATATTGCTAAGACAAAAATCAATCCAATCACCGTATATTTAATCCAAGTTGTCAATTTACATCCCCACCTTCTTTGTCAGTTTTAATCTGGTAAAGAAGGAAGGATATTTTTTAGTTGATTATATTTCCTTTGAATATCTGATGATCTGAACGAATGTATTAAATCACCTCGTTCATTTGCGAGTGCTTTAATTTGTTGCTGTTGCTCGTATGTGATAACCACAGAATTATCATAATCCTCAAGGTCATGTAACACACGATCATATTCCTCAGAAATTAAAGCATTATCCATTGGACTGCCTATTAAATACTTATCAAACTCGATATTTTTTCGAATTTGAATTTGAATATCTGACAATCCTAATTTGCTGATTAAATAAACGTGTTGATACCAAGTATTAGGCTTTTCTTCTCCGTTACCATCAATATTGAAATAGTAACGAGATCCCTTTGCAAATCCGTTTAACACTTCATCATTGAATTCTTCTCCTGTGTAATCTTCATATTTTTCCTTCGCCTTGTCGTTAATCTCCAATGTGCTGGTCACAGATGAAGGTAAGGAGAATATAAAACCTGTTTCTTTTGTAATAAAGAAGTTGTCTTTCGTGTTAAACGTTAGTTCATCATCTTCCTGTGAACCAACTCTTAATGGAATCGCATAGTCACTAAATACAAAAGATGTTTCATTTTGATAATCTTCTTTCAATGTGTCGTCTACATCATTCGGATAATAATACATATTCTCTGGAATGATATAGAATGGATTGTCGAAATCTGTTGAATACTCAATTGTTTCATTAATTGGTATCCAATTCTGTGAAAGAAGCATTATTGGTGCGTTATTTACTGTATAGCTTTCTCTCTGAACATCTTTATCGATAGTAGAGGACTCTTTTCCATCAACTGTTGCTTTTCTTCCGATTACCATTTGAGTAGTCGGACTTGATGAACCATTAAATATGAATGTTTCACCATACCTATGGTCAGCTTTTAGGGTTTCTTCCCATTTTGCTGTATTTGCATATTCGCCCCAAACTGGTGTATTCTTGTCGAATTTCCATTCAAAACAATCATCACCTTGCTGATCGACACATTTATAATTCTGTTTGTAATGATTGGTGTATTCATATTCAAAGGTGTATTCAATGTTTCGATTTTTAAGGGCATTAGGGTTGCTTACATAAACGTTAATTGGATTGCTATCTGTTTCATTTATTACCCTTGTTGATGAAACGGTGTAATTCTTATTTCGAGTGCGATAATGTGTTCCATCAATTTCTATGGTGTTTAACAATCTTAATCGACTGTCATTATTTTCGTCAGCCTTTTCTAATCTCCATAAGAAATCACCTTTAGCTTTTCCGACTGTTCCATTTGAAATTTCTTTTATTGTTGTAGGATCTGGTAATGCTACTCTGTAATAAAAATTAATCGTCATATTACTGTTCGGTGTTTTTCCAGACTTTTTCTGATCACTCGGATAAGCTACATAAGGGTTGCCATCCTTATCTTTAAATGTACCTCTTGAAACAGGTGAATAAGAGTAATTTTTTCCTACAGTAGCTTTACTTTTATTCGTTTTAAGTTTTTTCCCTGTATCAGCGTCAATATGGTTAATTGTTACATTCACTCGACAATCTTGATCAACATAAACAGTTGAACCATCAGGACAAGATTTTTTGTTCATGCTGTAAGAAAGGATTGCTCTGTCTCCACCAAATGTCCAATAAGGTGAAGCCGTATAGAAAGTTCCACTATTGCGAACCCCATACCATATAGCTGTCCAATCTTCATTTTGTGTTACTCTGGTATAAGCTCGACCTTTTATAAAATATCGTGGTGTATAGGTTTTAAGTCCTCTTGGACTTGAACGCCTAATAACATGGTCACCATTCATAACTAAAACGTTATTATTTACACCACTAGAAAGGTTTAATTTCCCATCGTTATAGCTTAATTTATTGATATTGTAAGGAATTCTTAAATCATCATATAAGGTTCTGTAAGATCCTGATGTTCCAACACGTTTAATAAGATACATTTCCCATTCGGCATCTCTTGTTCCATTTGGAAAAAGCTCATTTAAGGGTAGGTACGCTTTAAATCCAACCCAATCATATTTCATGTTACAAGAGTTAGAACCAGTGTTACTTCTATCTCTTGCCCCATTGGAACACACATTTGTTAAAGTAGATGACGTGCGATAGCCAGCAACATCTAAAGAAGCACTTAATTTAGTCATTTTTGCTTTGTATGTTTTTTGTTCTCCTGTTTTCTTATTAATAGCTCGAATATACGTTGCTTGGTTATCACGAGTATGGTGTCTATAACCCAGCATGGCACTCCAACCTGTAAATGTGAGATAAGGTTGTTTACCTTTTCCAAAGTTTTTATTTTCCACTTTCCAAGCTTGTTTTTTGGATTGCCCTGAAACACCACTATAAATGTCGTAAGCTAGTTTTCTTTTAGATGTAAAACTTAAATCTTTATCAGCTTTATTCCATCTTGAAAGCTTGGTATTTTTAATGGAACTTGTAACTTTATGTGGGCTATAGCTACTACCTGTTGCGTCTCCATCAGGTAGACTAGCAGCGTGAACTGTCATCTGATCGAAAGGGAAGATTGTCAAGGATAATACAATAACTAACATACCAACCAACATACATTTAAAAGATTTTTTTAACATTACCCTTTACCACTTCCTCTTTTATGGAGTAATAAAAAAACAAGAGTATTTATCCAATGTCCTAACTGAATAAATACTCATTTATTTAAATACTCCAATTCAAAATATGTTTTGTTGATTAATTGTTATGGTGAGACACCATCACTTGGATTGTAGCTTCCGAATGTGCTTTCTACTACACCTTGCATATCATCTGTAACTGTTTTTGTCAGTTCAGGAAATGCTGTGTCAACAACTAACAAAATTGCTACTAAAGCTACAACTACAATAATCATATTTGTAAGACCACCTGATTTTTCACCCACGTTTTTCACCACCTTTCCGAGTTATGTAGTATATTGTTTTGTGTTACTAGGAAGGATTACTTGCCCTGGTACTACTGATTTTAGGACAAGAAAAAGGAAGCGTTACTTTTAATAGAAAAAGAACACTTCCTTTTGCTTATTCTAAAACCTAATTATTTTCCAAACTTGAACAAATTAAGGATTTTCTTTAGGATTTTATCGATTGCTTCACGACCTGATGGATGGAAGTAATAAATCCCACCAATTGTTCCTGCTAAAGCACCTGTTGTTCCTACAGCAATGACTGTAGTTTTAGTTTTATTTCCTTTGTCGTTATCTTGATCTTTGCTAGGTTCTTCCTCAACAGCTTCTTTCTCATTTTCTTTTTCGCTGTTTTCTTCCACTTCTTTTTCTTCATCTTCCTCTTTTTCTTCATCATCTTCGTCTGATTCTTTTTCATGACCTAGCTCTTCAGCTTGTTCTTCTGTAATTTCACGTTTGACACCATCAATTTCGACAAAGTATTTTCCATCTTCATCAATGACTTTAGCGTTTTTATCCTTCATTTCCTCAATTGTCCATTCTTTTTCAGCGTCAGGTAACTCTTTATCTCCTTCGACTACATTTTCATTGTTATTACTGGAATTGTTGCTTGAGCTTCCTTTATTGTTTGAAGAAGTTGAGTTTGTTCCACTTGAATTAGATCCTGAGTTGCTTGTTCCTGAATTACCGGATTTTTTACTTCCTGAATTATTAGTATTGCTACTTTTATTTCCTGAACTATTGCTCCCTGAATTACTGCTGCTAGAATTATTATTGGATTTCTTACTACTAGAGCTATCATTGTTTGATTTATTATCTCCTGAACTACTATCCTTGCTGTTATCTTCTTTTGGTTGTTTAGGCTTTGTTTCTTTAGGTTTTTCTTTTTCAGGTTCTTTTGGTTCAGGTTTAGGTTCAGGTTTAGGTTCTTCTGGTTCAGGTTCAGGCTTTGGTTGTTTTACAACTGTCTTTACCGTTAATTCATATTCAGGATAATCATCACCAACAGGTAAATGAGTTCTAATTTTTTGACCATTTGTTACTTCACCTGTCCATGATCCCGTAACTACAAATTGCTTAGCTTCAGGAACATAATATCCCTTGAAAAATTCGTTACAATCACCTGATGGTCTAGCAAATTTCCCCCAAGTATTATCAGAGGTAATGGTCATATCACATTTCCTTAGATCACTTGCTTCTACATGCGATGATGTGAATGGACTGAATACTAGCAATAGAGCTAGTCCAACCGATAAAATAGAAATAGTGTTCTTCTTCATCATAATTCCTCCTAAACGTTCATTTTTGGCTTGGTACGAACAACCTGCACGAAGCACGAATTATAATGGTTGCAGATAGGTTTTGAGTTTCTTACCTATCAAACTTATCGGACTATTGCACTATTATTTAAGCAACCTTTTAACAAATAGTGCTTTTTATTCAGTTTTCAACACCATCACACATTATACTTTTTTAATTATAAACACGTTTTAATTCGTCTTTAGGATTTTTCCTTTTAGCCACTACTTCTTGGTATTTGTTTTGCACTGTTCTTATTTCATAATAGATTAAAGGTAACTTAATTACTTCATTACTTTCTAATTCCTTTGCGACCAGCCCCCTTATTTTATAGATCTTCCTTGAAAATGTTTTGACAGTTCCACCATCAGCTATAACAGCTAACTCGTAGTACGGAACTCTCTCTGTGGTCTGTTTAATAGCATTAGACATAACCACCACCTTCTCCATATATAAAATTTAAATTACCCAACTGCTAATTCCTTCTCTGATGACGTTTCTAGATGTTTTGTAGTAGTGAATTCATTCACCTTAATTGTGTCAGGCTTAGGTTCTAATGGGAGTTCACAAACTCTCATTGAGAATACATGTGCTATCATTGCTAATCTTTCATCAACTCGGAAATTAGTGATTTTACCAGTTTCCCAACCACTAATCGTGGTTTGAGGAACACCACTCTCTTTTGCGAGTTGTAATTGTGTCCAGCCCTTTTCTTCACGTTTATTTCTTAGCCATTGCCCAAATTCGACTAAACACACTTCAATCCCATCTCCCTTACTAAGTATTTATGCCTATAAAATATAACACATTTTAGCGAACAAATGTTCCTAACTGTTTTCTGTTATATCTTATATATAAGAATATATAGGACTAATTTAATTTTGTCAATACATTTATTTCTTATTTTTTTAAAAATTACTAGCTTTATATATCGTCAACCCACATAAAACTTGAAAAATAAAGGAATTATATTGATTATTGGTATATTTTTATTATGTACAATATAACGTTTTATAGTTATACTAAAATAAAGAGTGTTTATTATTTGCTATTATTCAACTGATATTCAAAATTAATCTGTTTTGTGTAAAAAACTGTTAATAGTATATTGTGCGTGTATTCAAGGAGGATCTAAAATGGAAAACGAAAATCAGAATAAAGGAGAAATGTACTCGATGGTTGACGCTGTTGTTTACAGGATAAACGACTTATGTGAAAAAAATGACATGAGCATATATGAACTCTCAAAGTTATCGGGAGTATCACAATCCACTTTAAATGAAATTATGCAGGGTAGATCCAAGCGACCTAGACTTGATACTCTAGTTAATATTGCTTTTGCCTTTGGTATTAGACCAAGAGACTTCCTTGATCACCCTGTTTTCGATCAAATAGAAGGTGTTCATGACAGAGAACCTCAGGAAAGACTGAAAAAGCACCGAAAGAAACAGGAAAATCAGGAAGATCAAGAATAAGATATTTCCTTTTAAAGCTCTGTTTATATAAAACAGGGCTTTTTCCTTTATTTATACTCCTTGTTTTTATTCACATAATCTTCTATCCATTCTCTCACCTTTTTAGAATTCTTCGTTTTCTTTTGCTTATTAATTAATGTGAAGTCTTGCTTTAAATCTTTTTCAATTCTGATGATTAAATGATCATCCTTTTTTATTTTTGCATTTCCCATTAACATAAACCCTCTCCCTAAAACTGTTGAATCGCCTTTTCAATATCATAAAATTGTTTTTCTATTACAATTTGGTTCATATCTATATTGTAACCTGCTGCAATTTCTTTTAAGTCCTCTCTAGCTTCCGTTAAATGATTAATTTCATCTACTAATGCTTCATAAAGTTCTTGAATAACTAAACAATCATTACCAGAACAACCTAGAGAACTTAATTCTTTTTGTAATAAAGATATATCTTTTATAGATATTAATCCTTCCTTTATTCGATTGAGTGCATTAAGCTTTTCTAAGTCTTTTTCAATAACCTCACCAAGCTTGAAATATTCTTCAATAGCTTTATATTTTTTATATTCCATCATTCAAAACCCCTTTTGTTTTATTCATTGTTTACTTTCTTTACTGTTTGCAAATCATCTAGCTCTTCAAACATTGGTTCAGTTAAGTTTTCTACTTTTCCCTCAACAGATTCACACCCAACCAATAGAATGGTTAGTAGTAATAAAACTATCGTAAATCTGTTTCTCAATGTTTTTCACCTTCCTTTCTGAATAATATCCTCATTGACGTTAAGAGTTATAATTCGATCACTTTCCAACAAAACATATAGTCTCCCGTTATCATCTACCAGTTGAACTTTACCGATAGTTCCGACAGGAATGCTAATGAAAGGGCAATTAACTGCTAATATTCTAATTTGTAACCCTTTCGGAAAGTCTTTTTTGATTTTATTAACAGGTATTTTTCGAGTTTTCACCATAATTAAACTCATACCTTTCTATCATAACTTTATACCTAACAGCAAACCGTTGTATATACAAAAATTATAACAGAATTCAGTTACAAAGTGTATATTTTTTTAAAAAAAATACTCCAATCTATTGATTGGAGTTTGTCTGTTAATCGTTAGTTGTTTCGTGGTACTTACCTAAATTAATATAAATATCTGGTGACTTTTCCATTTCTTCTATTTCTTTCTTCGTAACGTGCCATGTTTCATTATGACGTTGATTCCCTTTTACTTGTTTATAAGTAATTCTAGCTCGTATATATGCTATTGCCAGATAGACACTCATTGCCAGAAATACAAAGATACTCAATTTGGTGATCCCTTGTTGGGTAAAGATTTTTTCAGTAGACCAGATATTATGAATGAATGTTGAGATTGCTAAATTAATATAAATTGCTGTAATCGATAGCAAGTAAACTTCTTTATTTTTATTGCCCTCTTTTTGGTACATATGAATTCCATACAAGCCAAGTGAAAGCAACGCTAAATTAAAATGAATTAAAGGGCTGACAAGAAACCATCCCTGCCAAGTGGTAATTAATAGTACAGCTGCAAGAACTGTAAGAATTATGATTAACCATTTTTGGATTTTTAGGCTTTTTTCTCTCATGTATCATCAATTCTCCTTTCATTTATAAAACAAAACGTGTTTTATATTAACTTCATTAATGCTTCGTACCTGGATTATTAGTTTTGGTGATCTGTTGCTTCTCATTTTCCAGCACATTCATAACAAAATGTATTTCATCTGCAACAATACCTTTGAACATTTCAAAAATTTTATTTTGTTCGTCTTTGGTGAATTTCTCATCAAGTTCGTGTCTTATATCATTTCTCTCTACTAAATCTAAAATTAAATGTAGTTTACCGTAATCTTTATTTGCGTCAATCATACCCATATCTCCTTTATCTCGATATATATTGTTTGTTTGTGAAATTGTTCACAATCGGTGAAGGTGACAGAATTTTTATGCCGAGAGTGAACAAATATCTCTTAATTCAGCGTTTGTGATTGTTTTGAAATTAACACCATGTAACTCATCTATTCTTTGATTTGTTTTCGTTGGAATACTAAAAGCAACTGCAATAATATCTCTTTTTTCCCAGTGTCTACTGGCCTGTGAGTTACAATAGACTTCAATATCATTGTACTTCTGTAAATCAGAATCAGTTAGATCAACGAGATAGTATTCTTTTCCCTGAACTTCTACTATGAAGGGAAATGATTGCCTTTCTCCTTCAGGAATGGCTGTAGACTTTAATTCATATCCATAGTGTTTACATATCTTTTTAATCCAGTCAATTTCACTATTATATACACTAGCCTTAGTAATAAACGGTTTGTAAGGATATAGTTTAATAGCATGCCCTGTCAACAATGGTTCTTTCTTTTGTCCATTGTTCTGGATTGTTTCAACAGCACGACTAATAAACTCTTTATACGAATCTAACCCTTGTGTAACAATTATATAATCATGCAATAGCAAATCAGCATTTGCTTTAATCTCTGATTGAATTTTACCTATGGTTTTAAGTGATGATCTATTACTCATTACATAAAGTCCATAACGCTTTTTATCTGGAGAAATTAATAGACCTTGTATGTTCATACGTTGATCAAGGTTATATTCTTCTTTAACTTTCCTACTATCCCATATCTCCCATTCAGTATTTGTTAAATCAACTACTAAATCATTTGTCATCAAAAGGTATGGTACTTGTTTTGGCTTAACATATATATTGGACTGAACCTCAACACTCGTATCGTGCTTTACCAAGCACTCCACTCCCGTTTCGGTCAATCGGTGATAAGCATACCCTTTTTTGTTTTTGCGACTATTCTTTAAAATATTTGATTTAACATATCCTTTGTTCCGCATTTTCCACAGCACTTTATTTACATAAGTACCTGAATTATTAAAGTGACGTTTTCTAATCTGTTCTGTTGTCATTACACGATAGTTATATAAGTCTTGCATAATACTTAATTCTTTGTCCGATACTTTTATATCATAGTCCATTGTTAGCAATTTAAGCTCTCCCTTCTTCATGTGCTGTAATGCCTGTTTTGTGTTACACTATCCTACACTTTTTCGGAAAGCTTACACAAAACTGTTCTCTGAAAATCTGGAAATTGTGATTCGTTACATGTTTAAATAAACCTTAATTTATCAATGGTTTGATATAATCACACCAGGTTATTTTTAAGGTACACTTTATGGTAAAAATGTTTTATTGAAATTCTATTAATTTTTACCCTTTTTAAAAGTTCATACAAAAGGTAAAAAAAGTGGTAACAATGCAATTTAATCATTAAAAAAAGTCATTTGCTAACTTTTCCATTTCTTCTTTTTCTCTAATTGATTGAATGTTGAAATCTTCTGTAAATATATATTTTAATTCATGAATTAGAAAGTCAATATAATGCTGAAATGGAACGACATACAAATCTATTTTTTCTTCTTCTGATAATACACCTATATTAGTGATACTAGATTCTCTCCATGTATCATCTTCTATTATTTTTAATTTCCTGATCGTATCTATGAACGGTTTATATGTGTAATTGTCCAAATCGCTAATTACGTTATAACCTGCAAAAGCATGAACAATTATTAACATTGCTTTTTCAAAAACTACGTAATTACTATTAAAATCAAATTGTTTAGCTGTTTCTGAACTGATAAATTGCGGTAAATACGTTCCATCAGCAAATAAATATTGCCTATTATACTTGGTTTTTCTTACCCTTAATACACTAGAAAAATCCTTTTGATAACTAAACTTATAAAAAGGAATAACCTTGCCATCATCATTTTTAAAGCTATACTGCGTTTTCATACCGAATTTCCCCTTTCATGTAAACATTGTTAAACCCTAATACTTCTAGCTTCAAAGTGTTTTTATTTAAATGATTAGTTTACAATTTAAGAACATAAGATTAAATAATCAAAGTGAATGTTTACACTTTCAAGTTTAAAATGCTCTAAATCGGTGTTATTGGTAGATTTTTAATTGTTTACATATTAAAGCGTGCTTCGTTTACTTTTTTTCTTAGTTATTAGCTGAAAGCCTTTATTTATAAGGGTTTATTTATGTTTACACTCTGTTTCTATTTCAAGAAATCACTTAAATAAGGTAATGGATTTACAGGATTATCATTAACTCTTACTTCAAAATGTAAATGAGAACCTGTTGATTTTCCTGTACTTCCTACATTTCCAATAACCTGCCCAGCCTTTACCTTTGTTCCAACAGGTATTCCCTGACGTTGCAAATGTCCATAATATGTTTTTACGTTATTTTCATGTTGGATTATAACTAAGTAGCCATAACCACCACTATTAAATTGTGAATAAACAACTTCACCATCTGCATAAGCGACTACAGGCTTTCCATGAACACCACCTGCTGCTATATCAATTCCATTATGTTGTTTAGTTGTACCATCAACTGGATCTGTTCTTGTACCAAATGAAGATGTTATATTCTTTGTGAAAGGCACTACCCAAGCTTTATCCCCTTTTATTTCTGCAACAACTTCTACACCATCATATCCATCTGCATAAAGACTGTAATAATGTAAAACTTCTTCAACGTACCAATCTGCATTGTTATAAGCAAATATTGCACTTTTTAAGGCTTCCTCACCTTCTCCATTCATGTTAGCTGATATATATTTAGCAGTGGCATAAATACTATCTTCTATTTCAAATGGATCTGCCTTTCCGTTTCCATTCCCATCAACACCATAACCACCGTATTGTGCGATTAAAGAAGGAGAAGTTAAAGCAGAATCGGGAATATTTGCATTTCCTAATGAAGAGCTTTGACAGGCTGGATATCCCCACCCTATCCATGTACAAGGCATAAACTGTGTGTGTCCAATAGCACCAACTGGACTAACCATTGGATCTAGAGTTGAAAAGTGCGTTTCAATTCTATGGATAGAAGCAAGAATTAACCAATCAACACCAAATTCTTCTCCTGCTTCTTGGTAAATAGGGATATATTCTGCTGGTATTTCCTCAGCTCCATATTCAGAAAGTGAAGTTTCATCATCAACTTCAAGAACCACTACCATACCCATGATAATTATGAAAACCCCAATACAAATGAATAAGAAAAACGGTGATAAAACAATACCACCGATTAAAAGATACTTTTTAATTTTTCCTGCTTTTTTTATTGGATTACCTTGTGATTCTTTATCAGGCATATTATCTGTATGCATTGATTGTTCAGCTAGTCCACTCATACGCATTAACTCCTTAACTTAAATTATCATAAGACATTTCATTAACCCTGAATGTATCTTCAAATGGAATTAATTTTAAATGATAATCTATCGTTTCTTCTTTAGTTACATCACCTTCCATATTAAAAACTTCCCCTTTAACCCGAACACTTAATTCCATATCTTCACTAGAAGGATTATATGGTTCATAAACCTCAATGCTTATCGTTTCTCGTTTGTAATAATCTGCTGTTGGTCTTATTACTTTTGCTTTTATGGTTTCTTGTAAATCTTCAGAAACGTATTCCATTGCATTTTCGATATTTTCTAAAGGTATTTCCCCATTAAATGAATAATAGTTTTCTACAAACTGAATTGCTACTTCTTTTGCTTCTTCTACTTCTTCATTTGTGAAATAATCTTCTAAAACCCTAACTTCTCTTTCTACATTTTTATCAAAATCAGATTCAGGATCTTCCATTTCATAATCATCCATAGGTTCATTATTTTCTGCTTCATGACTATCGTTCTGAATATTATCATTTTCAGAACCTTGCAATTCTGTATAAGAAAAACCGTCATAAGATGTTTCTGAATGTGTTTCTTCTTCATTTGCACTATTACTTTCTTCTTGTTTACCTAACATAAAACCAATTATAAAAAGCATAATCGCGAAAACGATTATGCCATTAAATACAATCCTCTTTCCTCTTTCACTTAATCTATTAATCACCTTATTCACCAACCTCATAATCACTAATGTTAGTATCTATATCGTTGTTATCAATAAAATCATCTAACTCAAATTTTTTATCTTCATTAATTTCTACAGGTTTGTCATTCCAGCCTTCATCTACAAAATTCCCTAAACTATCTAAGTTACTTGATGTAACATTATTGGATTTTCCTTTTGACTGTTGTGAACCAACTGGATTACTTCCTGTTTGACCTGCATTAACTGATTGTGAGTTAACTGGATTTGATTTTGTATTTCCTGATTGTACAGGTGTAGTACGAACTGGATTTGATTCTGCGTTTCCTGATTGTACAGGTGTATTATGAATTGGATCTGATTCTGTATTTACGTGTTCAACTGGTATAGATTGAACTGGATTTCCTTCTGCTTCTCCTTGCTGTTCAATTGTTGGAGAATAAACAGGGTTTGTTGCTTTATCTTCTTGTTGTTCAACTGATGGAGAATGAACTGAACTACTTGATGTATCAATTTGATTCATAGATTGTTGTGGTTTTGGATTATTAACATTTTCTTCTGATGGATTATTCACTTGATCATTTCCAACAGACATTTGTGAGTTTACTTCTTCCAAATTATTTAAATCCAAATCCTCTTTATCTTCATTACCTGATTGTTCATAATCTCTATCACTTTGAACTGAATTATTAAGTTCTTCTTCATAATTGTTATTTACGTACTCGCTATCTCCTATTGAGTTCGTTTCATTTGATATATGTTCATTAGAAAGGTCATGAGTATTGTTGCTTGTAGTATCTTCATTTTTTTGGTGAGTTTGAGACATTACATTATCTTTACTATATTCTTCATTTTGCTCGTTTAAATCAGATAGTTTTTGTCTATGTTGCATGTTTTCATGCATAGAGTAATTTAGAGCAACATCACGACCAGCGTCACCTAACGATTTATCACCTGTCATTGTTTGTCCTACACTAGAACCTATACTAGAACCAATTAAAGCACCTTGTGGTCCTCCTACAACTGCACCTGCAACTGTTCCAACTGCTGTTGTTGTTCCTTGAATTCCTTTTTTAGCAGGTTGAACAAAAGTATTAGACATACCCTCTCTGATGTATTGTAGTTGCTTTGAACCCATTGAAAAGATATTTAATATACGTTTTCTTAATAGGAATATCGTAAAGAACAATATACCTTGAATAAATACTACAAAAATGTAAGCTAATAAACCTTGTTCATTTAATGTAGTCATAGCCACATTCGATATAACGCTAGTTAAAGAGAATACAACCAAAGCAAGAACTGATACTGCTAACTTTAGAACCAATGGAGTAATTAACTCTAGTAAATACCTAGCTAATACTCCGAATTGGTTAGGAAATGCACTCCAAATAAATGCAAATGGGGCAACCATCGCCATAGCTGTAAACCAAAACTGGAAGAATAACAAGGCAAATGCTAACAATAAGACAGGTAGTGAGTTAAATGCGTTTGCCATTCCTGCAATCATTAAGATTCCCCATCTTTCAAACATTTTGTCTCTTGTCATCATATCGTTTCCATTATCAAGAATTTCTTCTTTAACTAAATTATATCGTTCTTCTGAATCTGGTTTTTTAGTCATTAAATCTTTAACTCGATCATTACCAATAGCACTCTGATCCATTGTTCCATACTGCAACATTAAATATGGTTGATGGACAAATGTATTCCAAAGAGTTGTATTCATTTCATCTTGTGCAGAACTATCAGTAATATTTCCATCACTATTTACATCAATTCCTCCTGAAACAATCATTCCAGAAGCTTCAACAGAAAGCTTATTCAGACCTGTAACAAGTGTCGTATAGTTACTAAAGAACACCAGGGCTAAAACTAAGGCAATCAATGACTTTAATAAGCCACTAAAAGCTGAAATTGAAGCTCTCTTTACAGCAAACTGATAAAGAGTGTATAAAGCTATAGTTATGGTGATTATTCCTAAAAAACCACCAAATAAACCACTAGAGCTAAAGCTTGAACCTGATATACCAGCAATTGACTGGATTGAGGAAGCAATTTCTCCGACAATAGCGTCAACAAAATTAACCTCATATATTTTATTAAACAGCCATATCATAGCTGTTGTGGCTGTTTTCATCATAAAGAATGGTAAAGCTACAAATATTTCATGAAGTAAGTTATAGAAAAAACCGACTACACCATCTTTTAGATTAGAAAATATTTTAAACTTATCCCAGAATCCTTCATCTTCTAATTCTGTAGGATCAATATAATCTATATGATAAAAGACATTTTCGTCTTGATAATCTCCATATGTTACCTTAAATATTTCATCTTGTGGTGTACTAGCCGATACTACTTGACTTCCTGTTGCGATAAATAAAACGAGGACTGAAAGCAATGCTACAATAGTTTTCTTGAACAGTTTCACATATATTCACCCCTTAACCTTCGGGATATTCCTTAACGACGAATGTATTATCAGGGTTTTCACTCATGACTTCCTTAATATTTGAAGGATTAAAGTAATCTCCATTATTAAAATCTGTTACATGGCTACCACCTATACCACCATGACCAAATGCACTAAAAACTTTATAATCATCATTTTCTTTTTTTACACCAAATACCAGAGATTCTTTCCCATCTCTTTTATAGTTGTAATATTCAATAGAATAGTAGATTTCATCATAATCCTCGTGGAAATAATCAAAACCTTTTATAGAGTAATTCACCCCCATATTTTCTTTCATATCAGGCTTTTTTGCCCCATCACCTTCCTCTGCTTGTTTAAGACCTATATTTTGTTCAATAATATCTTCAGGAAGATATTGCTTCATTGTATACAAGTCTTCTTCAACGTAAGCTAAAAAGTAATCTTCCATTACTGTGTTGTAATCTTCATAATCGGCAGGTGCTATCATCTGTTGCTGTTGGCAAGCAACAGACAATAACACTATAAATGTTAGAGAACCAAATACTAATAATACTTTTTTCAATGTTCTTACTCCTTTCCTTAAATGACTGAAATTACGAAACATACTCTACTTCTTTTGTTTCATCTTTATCAAAGTTATTTTCTTCTTCATCTTCATCTTCATAATTTTGTTCATATTGACTTTGATCTTGTTCTTTAGAATTAGTTTCGTTTCCAATTCCTTCTCTTCTTTGTTTCTCTCTTTCTCTTTCTTCGTCTGTCGAAGTAGAGGAATCGAACGCTTCTAATAAATCATTAAATAATGGATCAATTTGAATTACAGCTGTTCGACCATAAATATCTTGGAATAAACATTTTCCCTTCGTCATTTGACGTATTTTGTTTACATTTCCTTGTGTTTGTGGAAGATTTAAAAACTCTAGCATTTCCAGAGCTTCCTTCTTTGTTCTTAAACCAAAAGAAAATTTCATACCGACGTTCGCGACATCATCGCCATGATCTGTTGCATTTTGTGAGCCTTTTAATAAAGTAGTATTGTAATAACGACCTTTACGGATAATAAAGTCCATTAGCTCTCTACCAACAGGTGAACGGTCAATTGAACTTGCTTCATCTTGTAAAATAATCTTGTGAACACCTCTGTCTTGCGTAAACATATATTGTTTAGTAAAAGCCGTAATTGAAATTAAAATAGCTTCTGATATTTGCTGTGATGGTCTAATATTACGAGTATTAACATCTGGCAAGTTTAAGTTTTGCACCATTAACACTTGTAAAGGCTTATCAACTTTTAAGTTTCGATAATCCTGCCCGACTTCACCAAATAATAAAACAGATAAGGATTGACGTTTAAGTGTTAGCAAACTATCTTTTAATCCTTCTAATGCTACATATCGCTTATCAGACATACTTTTAGGTCTATTATCAAATAAATTCTCTAAATAACTAATTACAGCCCCAATACATGGATCATTTTCTGTGTCAGCAACATGTTCAATCGCTTCACTTAATAGTGTATATTCAATGTCTTTAATGCTAGAGTTTGTGAGATATGAAAGAATATCTAAAGCAATTGCTTTACCTTCATCTAAATCTACACTTGTTCGGAATGGATCAAGACACCCTGCGTCTTTATTGCTTTCTCCTAATGTCCAAATAGAAATATATTCTTCTGGAATCATAGGTAGAGCTTTCCACTCCTTACGATCTCCTTTTGGATCAATAATTAATGCTTGACTACCTGTAAGGACTGATAGATAGGTAAATAGGTTCATAAAAACGGATTTACCTTTTCCTGTTGCACCTGCAACAATAGCTGAGATACTATCCTCGATATTTCCAAGACCTTCAAACGATTTAGCAGCAAGGTCTGGTTGAATAAATACAGGTCTGCGTAAGCGTTCTGTATATCCAATATAAAAGCCACGATTGTCACCGATATTAGTAGTTGCACCAAACATCATTCCTGCTAAAATACCTGCGTCACTTTCAATTTTGTAATCATTATTAATTTGCCGACTTCCCAATATCTTTTCCATCATTAAATTCATTTGCTCTCCATACGGACACACAACTTTAATTCCGTATTTAGTTAGTTCATTTTTAAAAGTTTTATAACGAGTTTCAAGTTCTTTACGTGAACTAGCTGTAATTTTAAAAACTAATGAACAATGATAGGCTGGTTGTCCAGTCTTGGCAAAATAACTTTCTGCTTGAATTGCTCCCTTTTCCGATAAATCTGTACTTAAATCTGTTCTTGCCCCTGCTTTTTTTGCTTCTGAACGTTGATCATCAAACTCTAGAACTTTATTTGAAAGACGTTTAGTTATGCGTTCGTTAGATTGATAATAAGCTCTAATTGATACACTCACAGGAAAGTTCATCTTAGATTGAATGTTATAGAGCCATTCAAAGTTAGGAAAGTAATTCTCAGTTTCCATATCTGATACAACCATATATTTAACATGTAAGTCCTTGATTTCATCATCAACAATCTTGGTAAACTTCAAAGAACGTGGTGTATCTTCTTCAATATCAGTATCCTGTACATCAAGAAAAGACTTTGTTACAGGTCTAATTGCTTTATGAATGTTTCCTTCATCATCTATTCCTTCAACATTTAAACCGGAACTGAATTTTCTTCTTATTTGTATATCAGAATTTGATTGTGTTACAGACCATTCTTTTTCAATCAAATATACCGTTTCTGCTGTTTCTATTGGTCTAATAGTGCAGTTAAATGCTGAACGTAAACTCTCCATAATCATGTCTGATTGATCATGCCACATTCTAATTTCGCTTTCGAGAATATCATTAGGGAATAATCCATTAGCACGATTAACTTGTGCATTGATCCCTTTCCAAACCTCTTTTATTCCTTGTAAAGCACCTAAACCAACATTATCTTCTTTATACTTTGTTCTATCGGGATTCAACTGTACTCCAATAAATTGGAGATATTCACTTGTTTCATTACCTTTTTTTCGATTAGATAAGACTTTCTTAGTTGCCTCTAAAAATTGAACACCATTCTTTAATAGAGGGTATTTTCTCATTTGAATATCTTCCATAGTATTATTAAGTATTTCATCAACATTTGTTGGAAATGGTTCAAGTAAATAATGTAAATCCGTTTTATTATTGAATAAGAAAGCTAATTGAGATTGAAAAGGTGCAAATTTGTCGTCATGATCCAAAAAATCATAATTAAATCCTGATACTTGAAAATAGGCTGTCACTTGTCCATCTTTACTAAAGACTAAGTTCCCATCAATGTGTCTAATTGGAAAATCTAAAACTGCTGTTTTCATGAGTATTCTCCTTTCATTGATTAATTTTATAATCCATGCGTTTTAATAACTCTTTATCCATATATTTTGATATACGTACTTTTGCCTTATTTTTAAATTTAACTTTTTTAGGTTCAAACTCTGTTCTATCTTCTGCAAATATGATTGTTGCATAGCCTTCAAATCGATAATTTGTTGGCTTAGCAACTTCCCTTCCCCTACGGTATGTTACTTTCTTTAACTTTCTAAGGTTATATAAAAACAGAGAACGGAAAAAGGCTAAAGGAGTACGCCCTTCCGTTCTTACACCTGAAAGTAAATATGCTAACAAACCTGGTAAAAGGAGAAGATAGATAAATGGTAACCAATTAATAAGCCCACCAATTATAGGAGTAAAATAAATCACCAATTCTATTACTAGAATTACGATAAAATATAAAACTGTTTTTAACTTAATTGGTCTGCCTAATGATAGCCCAAACAACTGATAGATTTTTCTATCAAACTTTAAAAAATCGTTCAGAACTAAAAGCTTAACTCTATTTTTGTTACCATTCTCCATTTTTATCCCCTCTCCCTCTCAAATTATTATTAGCTCATATTCAATTTTTCTCCGAACCATGTAGCTACTTCACTGATGATATCTGGATTTAGAATAAAAATACCCACTCCTGCTAATCCGATAATACAGCCAACCATACCAATCCAAGCACGCTTAGCAGCGAAGTATAATACTAGAAAGATTAGAACAATAAATAAACCATACTTTGCTTGTTCTTGTATCCATTGATATAAACCTTGTAAACTAATATCCATCGATTATAATCCCCCATTCAATTAATTTTCATTTTCTTGTTCAGGTGTACTATCATCTTCTCCGTTCTCTGTATCCCCATCTATTACTTCTTCACTTGAATCATTACTGTCATCCTCTATGCTGGAGATCACCCCCTTATTGTCGTAATTATTCATACCTGAAACTAAAAACCTATCTTCTTGTTTAACTAATTCTAATTGGTGAGTAACATTAAACTTTGTTTCAGTTTCAGGATCGATCAACTTAACTTCTGCAAAAACAATAAACTGATTATCAGCTTGACCTTTGTATATCTTTGAATTTTCAACCTTATCAAAACGCATTGTTCCATTTAGACCATCAGTTACATTGTCGTCAGTAATCATAAAATTCAATTTATCTTTTTCATCTTCTGCATATGTCTTAAAGAACGTTGGCAAAAATTCTTGGATACTATTTGTAGCTTCTGACTCTGCTTGATTCATCCTGTCATACTTAACTTCTTTTACTGTTGTCTCATCTTCATAGACATAGGAGAATTTAGGTAACTCATATACTCCATAAGAATGTCCATCAAATGCTATTGGCACATCTATATATTTTTGAATTTTTTTCTTCTCTGGCTTATCCTTTTTTTTATCTTCTTTTACTTCTACGTATTCGTACTCTACTAAAAATGTAAGATACGCAAGATTAGTTCCTTTTTCAGTTATTCTCTTTAATTCAGCGTTCTTAAAAGTAGAATTCCAATCCATATTTGGAATGCTTAACCCTGAATGGTTTCTAATTCCTTCTGCAACGTATTTAATCATTAATTCTTTTCTTTGATCTTTACCGTCATTCGTTGCAGTCCATGTAAAGTAATCTTTTAAGAAGTTCTCAGCAAACTGAATAGCTTCTGGTGATGTAGCTTGGTTATTCTCAACTTGTAATAATTCATCTGCATTACTATCATCACCACCACTAAATAAAGTGACTATAACTACTAAAAACATGAACAAAAATAAACTCCAGAAAAAAATTACTCCAATTTTTCTAGCAAAATAGCCTTTTGGCTTAACAGAGTAATTAATGTCTCTCTTTTTCATTTCTTTTTTCTCTTTCTCGCCTTCTTGCCACTTTTGGAATTTTAGATAATACCTTTTAAACGTAGATATCTTTTTGGGAGTATTTTTCTTCAATGCTTTCTTCTTGTTTTTTTTCAAAAACTTCACTTTAGCACCTACTTTCTTTAATTAAAGTCGTTTGCCACTTGTTCCAAAAAGAATAATGATAGCAAAAATAATTGCGACAGTTGCTAAACTTCCGTATTTGACTTTAGAAGATTCATATAGTCCTACCACTATATCTTTAAATTCTTCCCACAAAGGCTGTAATTGAGGGAATGTTTCAAGAACTATATTTCCTATAATCGCAATTAGAAAAATCCCTAAAATAGTACCGATAATCATGCGAAACATTAAACATCACCTCTTACTCTTTATCATCATCTAATTTGAGATCCTCATTGGTGCTTCCACCATCAAAAATGACTAATTTGTTTTCGGTTAGCATTTTCTGTTTGCGTTTTTGACGAGCAAATTGTTCTTCATCAATCTGAACTAGCAATTGAATAATTAAAATAGGAACTTGTTGCTTTTCTTTCCAATCAGGGTTTAACCATTTCATCTTTTGAATTTCTTTAACAACTGTTGATACCTTAACACCTTCATACTCGCCCTCTAATACCTGACCTACAAACGGAAAATCATGTTCATCTGCTCGAACCTTATAGGTAGCAGTAATAAACACCTTTTAAAACTCCTTTCTTATGGAAAATTAAATCCTTTTTCTGTTACATATCCATCAATCGACCATATACCTAATTCTTTTTCTTTTGCTTCTTGTTCAGCTTTCTTAAATTCATCTAGGTATTTCGTATTTGGTTCATAAACAAAAGCAACTCTTGCAAGACCTAGACTCAACAATTCTTTATTAATGTTCTTTCCATCTTTAAAAACATAAGCTAGTAACCGATCATACTTATCTCTTTCATCAATTCCTCTTTCAATTTCAACTACAGTATCCTTGATAAGTGTTTTTTTAACGTAATCACTAGCTTCTTTACCAAAAGGCTGCTCTGGTGTATCAGGTTTTACTGTTTCAGGAGTATCAACTAATAAAAAACGTATCGTTTCTATTTCTCCGCCTGAAAATTCAACCTCAATGGTGTCACCATCAATAACTCTATTAACAATTGCTTTTTCTAGGTTGGTATCTTCATTTTCACTAACTTTTTCTACTTGACTTGCATTAGAACCACTTATGGACTGAACAATATCATCAATGCTGTTGAAATTAGAAAAAGTAAAAAATAAAAATAGTACAATACCCAAACCAATTATTTGATTTATGAACTTCATTTATCCTCACCCTGTAAACATAGATAAGGCTTCCTGCATTGATTTACGAGCTTTATCAACATTTAATGAAGCATTATCATCTTCTTTGTCCTTTGATATATTGCTAACATCAGAGGACTTTATATTACTTAAAAGGTCTTTTATTTCTTCTAGCTTTTCTTCTTGTTTATCTTGAAATTTTTTTACGGACTGATTTAATTCATGAATTGCCTGGTTATAAATATAATCCTCCTGCAACCTATCAGCCCCATATTTCAAAAGTGATTTTAAAGCCTTGTTTTGCTTTTTCTCTGGAAATTGTTCTAAATATTTTCTTATATCATCATCATCTTTTGTAATCCTGATTGAATATACGTCTTTTACCGCCAATATCATCACCTAGCTTTAGGTTGCGACTTTGCTCACTAAGTCATTGCTATATAGCATTTTTCCGATTCTGTAATAACCAATTGCATTAGCGAATTGACTTGAGACAATAGTTTCTAATCTATGATTAAAATGTGATTGTAGATGGTCTAAAAACAGTGAACCACCCCCACCTACAACAAAAATGTAATCAAATGTGTCTCCTTCTTCTTTCCAGAGCTTATTAATTCGATCAATGATACTATTAACAACAGCTTTATAAGATTGTTCAACCTCATTCGACAAATCTATTTTTTGACCTCGATAGGTAATTGATTGTCTTTCTAAAATTCGATCGATTTTACTTTCTGATAAGTCAGATCCACCTGTCTTATTTTGATACGCAATTTTGATATTCTCATATAAATTAACTACACCTTGATCTACCGTTTCAGAGAACTGGAGTAAGGGAGTAAATGCACCTTCACCTTTCATTTCAACGACACAAATATCTGTTGTTCTAAAACCAATATCAATAATCCCTATTTGATTACCTTTTTCCATAACATCACTTTTGAATGTCTTTCCCTCATGGTTCATTAATGTTGACCAAACAGCAGACATACCTTGTGGAAATACGCCCACATCAGAAATAGAAATTTTTCTACTTTGGACATTGTTTAATCCATTAATCCATTCGATAACAGGGCTTTCTTCAAGTAATTTAGCTTTAAAGTCTTTATGTTGGGTTCGGAAATAATCTAAAGGTAAACCAGTAAATAAAGTAACTTCTTTAGTAGAAGGTTTAGTAACTAGTTGGATCGCGACATTCATTAAAATCTTTGAGTATTCGTGATTATATCTTTCACGTTCAAAAATACGAGTTGCATCACTTGAATTTTTTAATGCCATTTCACCCACATAATAATGCTTACCATCAATCTTTATATGGATTTCAGATAAGTCTAATCCGTTCTCTCCACCTTCATTTTGTTCAATGAAATTTGCTAAACCACGATCTCTTCCTGAACCTACAACGGAAGGAAACAATACCTTGTTACCATTAGAAGAAACAGCCTTTACAAATCCATAACCCACATCAACAGCAATAGTTTCTACTTCACTCATTTTTTATCTCCTTTCTTAAATTGAAAATTTAACCTTTTTATGCTAAAACAAATACAATAAATCTTTTTTCTTAAATAAAAATGAAAGCCAAAAGCAATCTGATCTGAAATAAGAACAGACAGACTACCTATGACTTTCATTTCTAAATTAAAGGGAGTTTTCCCTCATTAGATTTTTAGCCCCTAAAATTATCATAGAGGCATGGAAAGTTCTTCACCTTCCATAGTGGTTTTAAAACAAATGTTTACAAAGAAAACGTGTTTAAAAGTATAAGTGTAATGGCTTCTCCGTTTATAACTGTTTACAGTTATATCGGATAATTTGATTATACAAAATAAGAATATAAAATGCAACAGTTTACTGTTATATTTTTTAATTTTTTTATAAGAAGGTGAAATTATGGAATCAAGATTAGTAATTGGCTGTAAATCATGTTTTAAAAAAGTGAAGAAAAAAAGGGGTTACACTATAAATAGTGAAGGACTGCTGCGAACACCTATTACTGTTCACACAGCTTATACGATTCATGAACTCTATGAATTATTTTTTGAACATTATAATTGCCCATACTGCGATAATAAATTACATATTGAACCTGAAATCATGTTATTTGCTAATGATTTTATTGATAAGCATTACCACATTATTTTTAAGCCAGAACACATTGAAATTATAAATGATGAGGAAACAATTATTTTTAAAGATGAGGAAATAGAGGTTTCTGAATCTATAACAAATAAACTAAATAATAAAGACACCAAAAATTATCCATCACTAGATGAAATTCAAACTATCTATCAAGCAAAGAGAAAAGTTGATTTAAAGAAATGGTATTTTTATATAGAATCTGGAACAACTAAAGATCCTTATTTCATAAAATACCAGCGTAACTAAAAAGAGCTATGGAATATATTCTCCATAGCTCCTACAATCATTTTATCTGAAAATCGACTCCATGATTGATTGCAATATTGTAACACTTTTTACATAAGGCAATATGTTTATTGTAATCACTATATGGTAGTTTAACCTCATGATAACGTTCATCTAAAGGTATTTTCTTTTTACAACCAGCACAGTGATCTACTTGATATGATTTATTCTTAATAGGAATTACCTTGCTCACTTGTATCACTCCCAAAAGGATAATACGTATAACACCATTATACATGAATACATTAATAATTACACTTGAACAGTTATGTCAGGGATTCACATGAAACAATATAAAAAAGTGTTTAAACTCACGTACCATTAAACTTTGTATAGTTATAGGTAAAGATACGATAAATAACCATTTAATAAAGTGTTTAACTTCACGCACCATTAAACTTCTTTAATATTTGAGAGACACGACCTTTAGAAATACTAAGTTCTTCAGCAATTTCTTTTTGCTTATATCCTTTTCCTTTTAATTCCACAACTTGATTGAACAATACTTCTTTTTTTTGCTGTCTATTTTTTTCATAATCTTCCCTATTCATTTTATGTGTACCATCTTTAAGTCGTTTTTCTCTCATGTATTTAGCATGTTGTTCTTTAGCAATATTTGAATTTCTTATACTTCTTAGTTGGCGTTGTTCATGTTCTGTTATATTGAGTTTCTTTATTAAGTTACTATTTTTATACGGTCTTTTAATATTGTCTTTGTTACGATAGATCATTATAAAAGCATTATCACTTAATAACTGAAAGAATTCTTTAGCATCATCATAAGCACTTTTGACTGTTTTTTCAATCCATGATTTTGTCATTCTTTCAGCTTTCTTTTCTGTAGTATATACATCTTTGATTTCATGCATAACGCTTCTTAAAACGTCTGCTTTAGTGTTTAAAACAAGTGATTGATGATAAGCAAGAACATATATAAAGACGTTTCTGCAATTAGTTAGATTTCCTTTTCTTATTTCAATTAATTTTCTTAAATCTGATATTCTAGCATTATTAGTGCGATAAAATCTCATAATTCGAATACCAATGTCACTATTGGTACTAGATATGGACATAAACTTCTTTTTTCTTCTAGTTTCAAATATTTCTAGTGGTCTGCAATACTCTTGAAGTTCTCTTAAAGTGTATGCTTCATTGTTCCAAATCTCAGCTTTTATTTTAGCGTTATTCCTTTCATTTATACTATTAGGAACACGCATAACCCTGCTAAGATCCTTACAATTATAATCAGCACCTAAAAAATGCAATTTACTTATTAATTGTTCAGTAATATAGGATACCAACCAATCCATTTCAGGACTTGCTCCTTTGTCAATGGAATAAAAGAGTTGTATTCCCCTGCTTTTTAATACTAAATTTGGTTCAGGTATGATATTTGATAAAATCATAGATTGAATTTCATCTAGGGCTTCATCAATGGAATAATTGTTTTTATATTGATCGATATCTATTCCTATATTTCTAATTTGCTTTAAATATTCGCTTGATCTCGAAAAATCTTTATTTGCCCAATCTACATCAAAAGCATTTACACTAATAAAACGTTTGTATTGATTTTCAGTGAATTCTTTTAATTTATCAATATCGTTATAACCGAAAAATAAATGCCTTTTGAAGTTATAAGTAGTTGCTATATAACCGGTTTTTTTATTCTCATTAAACCATAGGTCTGTCCAATCCTTTAATATATCCTTTGTATGTAGACCTATTGATTTTGGAACAGTTTTAAGAGCTTCATTCATATATAATAAAACCTCCTATCTCAAACTCATTCCTTAAATTGACCTGAATTTTTGGCAATAAGGAATAAGAAAGGATAAGAGGTAATAAGTTAATTATAGTTATTTTCTAGATACCACTATTTAAGAGTGCAAAATTCCAGAAAAAAACAGCACAAAAACTAAAAAAGTGTTATGAATACATTTTAATTTTGCCTTTTTTGTGGTATTATAATATTAACTTAATATTAATGTTTTATTAACCTTTCTTATTCTTTGTCAGTCGCCAAACAGATCAAAGAATAAGGAACTCTTTTCTAACCTACTGATCGCCAGTCAGTAGGTTTTTTATTTATATATTTCATAACTGAATTCTGTTACATAAATTATAACATAACTACTTAAATTTTTACTAGATTTATAATCTAGCATTTCTCTCTTTTTTATATTTTTCCCACCACGAAGGTAGAATATCTTTTTGATTAGAATTTCCTGATGATCGAGAAATATCTTCTTTTCCATTTTTAATCATGTATGTAACAAAACCAATAGGGTTATCTATCTCTTTATTTTCTAAAGATTTTTTGAAAAGGTTTCGTATTTTAACGAACTTAGTAGTACCTTCTCCCCAATGATTTTCTGCTTGACTTACCCATCTTCTAAGAGTAGTTTCTGTCATTTCATCCTTAATGTTATAATCTTTTAATAAATTTTGGATCTCTATAAATAATGATTCAAACCACCTATCCTCTTCTGTTTGTTCCTCAATTGGTTCTTTAGGAGGTTCTTCTGGAACGTTAGGAACAGTCTCCGTCTTAATATAGAAACGGAGACTAACTACTTTTCTCCCCTTTTTAATTTCTTCAAAATCAAATGTTATATCGGTGTTTTGATTTATTTCTTTCATTGCTATTTTTAAAACACGTTTCTTAAAGTTGTGATATTCATTATATTTATTTTCAACACCCAATAACTTTCTTAACTTTTCCAAAGGGATTTCCGTTTTTTTAACAGTTTGCCATTGCTTTAAAATTTCATAAAGCCTTATTGAATATGAACTTTTAAGTTGCATGACATTTTTTAATTTATAACTAGTGAATTCCTTTTTCAATTGTAAAAGATAAGGTTTTAATCTTGGATCAAATGATAAAGAAATACTTCCTTCACTTTGATTATACTCTACATAGGAGATCCAGCCCATTTGTTTAAGTTTATCATCTTCCCAAATTTCAAGGACTTTACTCAATAACTTCTTTGTAATCATGCGTAGCTCAGAATACTTAGGCGTACCTTTATAACCTAATAAATCACAGAACTCTTTCACAGATAAAGTATAAGTTTTGAAATCCTCATCTTCTTTTCTAATTTTACTTACCAAGAATAAAACAATTTTTTGTTCTACAACTGATAACTTATAATTTGCCTGAATCAATTTATTAGATTTCGTAACCACAAAATTACTCATTGTTTCAATGCTCTTTTGATTTTTATTATCTGTCATAATTATCCCTCATAATACTTCGGTATTCCGTTAATCATAAACCGTACTTTTTTGGTTACTGAAACGCTTTTTTTACCAAGTTTTTAAATTCTATCTCTACTATATCGAGAAAATATGCAAAAGTACATGTTTTTTTTAACGTACTTTTAATATTTTCAGCACTTATTTTTAAAAACGACTGAAATAAATAACCCAAAAAGTACGCTTTTAACCATAAATGTACTTCAGACACCAAAATTGTACGGTTATAACCAAAAAAGTACGCCTTTAACCAGATAAGTACGGTTATCAACCATAAATGTACGTTTTAGCAAACCAAAAAAGTACGATTAATAACCAAAAAAGTACGGTTATTAACCATAAACGTACGATTAATAACCGTAAATGTACTTTTAATTATTAAAAAATACTAATCTATCAACTAATATAGACACTCTAAAACATTAAATCTATTAAAACATTTAAAACAATATATATAAAAACATCAAAACAATAGATTTATTGATTGTTTAATATATTATATATTTAATAACTTCTTTTTATTCTCAATTAACATTAGATCTAAACGTTCTTTTAACTGTGTATTTCTCTGAACAATTTTATTATTATCAATTGCAATATTCATAGCAGCCTGTTGTCCAATTAAAACTAATTTCTTTTCAGCTTCATCAACTTTTGGGAACGATATAAGCTTCATTTTAGTAAGCTCATAAGGATTTCTTTTAAGTAATTCTAGGGTTTCTGCCCCCTTCTTTTTATAAACTTTAATTACAAACTCTGGATCAATTCCATATTCACTTAACTCAGAAACTATATTTTGTAATTCGTAAGTCTGCACAACACTATGAGCTATGGTTATTGCTTTCTTCTTACCGATCCCTTTAATTCCTAGCAAAGCTTCTTCTTTCTCTTTCATAATGATTTCAATTGCATTTTCACCAAGTTCATTAACAATTCGAATTGCCTGTTTTTCACCACAACCCTTAATAAAGGGAGAAGATAAATAAGAAATGATTTTTTCTTTGGTTTTTGGGATTGGTCTTTCCCATTTAGTTACTTCGAATTGCTTACCATATTTGATGTGTTCAGTCCATTTCCCTTTAAAAATTATTTCTTCATTCTTTTCAATGCCAAAAATATTACCTTTGAATGTTATATCTTCACCATTTTGTTTTTGGAGTATACCAATCATGAAATTATCTTTTTTATATTTAATTACCTTAATTATGCCTTGTTCTCTTTCAAGAAGTTCAGTTCCATTCATAAAGTTAATCCCCTTTCTTAAACTTTTGTCAGTCGCCATTTAATAAGCTATTTCTTCTGTAATGTTATCGAAATAGAACTTTATTTCTTCTTCTGGAACATTATATTTATTTGGGATTGAAACAACTTTAGGTATGCTTTTTATATCGTGATATAAGTCTGATGGTATTTTTTCAAAATCGCCTTTAACTTCTATGATGATATAACCACGAATAAAAGGCGTTTCTTTATTATTTCTAGTAGTTGGATATTTACTAATTTCTTTGTTTAGCTCTTTTATTTGTTGTTTATAAGCTTCTTTTAATGTTTGATTTTTTTCATCATTGGTATTTAATTGATAGTATGCATATCTCATATTACTTAAATAGTTTCTAATCCTTGATTGTTTAAGATACTCACGAATATTGTCATTATCAAGGTTTATAGTTTTTTGGAAGTCAACTTTTGTATCTATTGCATATATACTACTCACAATATTAATTTTTTTCTTTAGCAACAGATCCGTTAAAACACTTAACACATATTTTTCAAAATTAGTTTGAACTTGAACAACAAAATAAGCCATATTATCACCCAGCTTTATTTTCTTTGATAAGTAATTTTTCTATTTCAATATCTTTTAACCTATATAACGCTCCTACAATAAACTTATATCCGACACCTTTTTTACCTCTCAAAACACGACTGTAAGCGTCAAGTAAAAATGAACACTTTTTGCTAATTAATTCTGAACACTTTCTCCCTTAAAAATGGAAGTTCTGTTTTTCATCCTATAGCTATCCTCATCATGAAATTGAATGACTTCGACTCGATGTAAAATTCTATCTAGAATGGCGGTAGTAATGCCTTGGTCTCCTAGAAGTTCACCCCATTCGCCAGGTCCTTTATTAGAAGTTAAAATGATGGAAGCATTATCATGTAAATCATTAATGAGATGAAAAAATAGATTAGCTTCTCGTTGATCCATTGCCATAAACATGAGATCATCAATAATTACTAGATTGGCGTTTCTAATACGTTTCATTTTAATTTGCGCCTTCCTTGTGATTTCCTCAGCTTTTAAAGTCCGAATGAGTTCCTCCATGGTAATAAACATGACGCGATATCCTCGCTCTATAGCTTGTATGCCAAGCCCAGTTGCTAAATGTGTTTTACCTACGCCAGCCGGCCCCAATAAAATTAAATTAAATAACTGATCTACCCAATTCAACTCACTCAGCTGATTCATTTGCCTGTTACTCAGGGTTTGTTGCTCATTCAATTGATACATATCAAGCGTGGTATGGGCAGGAAAGGCTGCCCATTTCATTTGTCGCTCGATTTGTTTTTCATTACGTCTTTTTAGTTCATAGGTTGTTAGTTTTTTCAGTAATACTTGATACGTCCAATCTTCTGTTTCAGCCTGTCGAATGATAGTTGGAAGGTAGTCAGCTACTTCTGATAAGCGCAATGTTTTTAATTGTTGTTGTAATGATTCTAGAGACGTCATTATTTCGGTGCTCCTTCCAAGATCTCAAGATATACATCCAATTCTCTAACTTTAGGTTTCATGCTTTCATAGGTAGTTGGTAATTCATTTGAACGTTGCTTTATTTCTCCTACAGTAGTTTCGACTGCACAACGCTGTTTTTCAATATACGTCACCATGTCTTTAAACTCTGTTGCACTATAAAAATTTCGGTTTATACATTCCTTTAAAGCCTCATCTCTTGTTTGAAAAGGGACGTCCTGAATAGCCTTTAGAATAATTTTTAACTGATCCCGTATATAACGTGGGAAATGGGTTTGAATGTTCTTTAGAAATGCCATTGCTTTTCTTTCATCGGTAAAGTTCTTTGAAACAGTTACCATATATGCTGGAATACCTTTACTGCGATCTCGTTTATGTTGCGTCTCTTGGATGAGTTCTCCTTTCTTTTCACATATCTTGTGCTCAGCAATAATAGGTCCTGCTTTTGTTTCACGTATTTGAAGGGTTTGAGCATCTGTAACGAATACATACACTTCTTTTTGTTTATTGTACGTCCCTAATGGAACAGAATAACGATTAGACTCATGTAAAACGGTATTGTCCTTCCGAACAGTTCTTGCTATACTTAAATCTAAAGGCGATATAGTTATTTTTTTCGTAATCGGTTTGAGGTGTCTTTTTTCGACGGAAAACACTTCAGCCGGTTTCTTTTTTGTGGTATTGTGCACTTTACCATTACCGGTTCTTTCTAGCCAACTCATCGATTGTTCATTCCATTGATCAATATGTCGGTATACTCGGTTTTTGGCAAAGTTCTGCTTTATAAACTTCACACTATTTTCCACTTTTCCTTTGCTTTCTGGATCACTTTTTCGACAGACATAGAGTTGAAATTTTCTTTGTATGTGATACTTTTGAAATTCCTCCGTCAAAATCAAATCCCCACCATTTTCACTGACAACGATCAAAGCATCTTGATCATATACGATTTCTATAGGTGCCCCACCAAAATAGGCAAAAGCATTTTCATGAGCTCGCATTACATCTTTAGTTGTAAAAGGACGATCAAGCCATTCCGCATACTTATAACGAGAATGAGAAAGGACGAAACAAATGACATATAATTTCTTCGTTTGACCATTTGCTGTTTTTTGTTTCGTTTGCCCAAAATCCACCTGCGCTTGTTGTCCCATGGGTAATTCAGGTACCGCTTCATAGGAACGGGGGTAAATCTCTTTTGGAATATTATATTTTTCTCTCATCTCTTTTACATAACCACGAACCGTACTTTCACCAACGGTAACGTTCGGATATCGTTCCTTTAGCCAATCATGTACTTGGGCACCTGATAGATCAGGGTGTTCACTTAACCATGTATGAATTAATAACTCGTATTGATCTAACTTCCGTTTCCTTTTTTGAGTAGATGCCATCCACTCCGCTATTTCTTCTGGTGACTTCTCCAAATATTTATAAACGGTTGTCCGAGAAACACCTAATTTCCTTGCGATTCTTCTAATTTTAAACCCTTGTTGTTTCATTTGATAGATGTCCATGTACATTTTCCACTTCTCCACCTTTTTCCCTCCAATGACAGATAATATATCTATCATACTATGAAGGTTCATTTTTGGTTGAAAAGTGTTCATTTTTATCTAGCAGAAACTGTCTATTATAGTTTAGCAGTTACAACGACTCATAGTGCTTTCATGAATACCTATTAATTCAGCCAATTCTTTGTTGGTTAAACCTTTCTCTTTTTTGTAGTTTTTCAAGTATTCAATGTTTACTTCAAACTCAACATTACTTTCAATGGTTTTCATATTTCTAATCACCTTCCAACGCTAATGTAACTTTAAACTGTTATAACTGTTTACTGTTATATTTATTATAAACCGATTCTTTCCTCTAGGCAAGTCATTTTCAATAAAAAAAGCTCCAAACTCAAAAGAGTTTGAAGCTAGCTTTTACTGTTCTTCTTTTTATAATTTGAATAAAGATTTTTAACAATGTTTAAGGTGTCTTGAACACTATTTCTTTTTCCTAATATTAATTGACAGGCATAATCTAAGTTAATATTGGGATAGTGTTCTAATGTTTTTAAAAATTCGATTCGTTCATGTTCTGTTTTGAAAATAGACCAGGGAAGTTGAATAATTCTCTTACCATTGCTGTTTTTTAACAAAAAATAAGCTTTTTTATTCACTTGTTCCCCACTTGTATTTTGCAAGAGAAAACCTGAGAAAAATGCAAAAGAAATTCGAGAACTTTGCCAGCCCTATTTTTTATGATGGAAAATTTGATAATGCGTGTGTTACACGATAACTATCACCAGTAAAACTTAGAATGTGTGCATGGTGAATCACTCGATCCACCAATGCAGCTGTTAATCTTGCATCTACGAAGATACGGTTCCATTGGCTAAATTCCAAATTAGAAGTGATGATTAAACTTTTCTGTTCATACCAGTCTGTAACCAGTTGGAATAGTAACTCTGCACCATCTTTACTAAATGGTACGTACCCCATTTCATCCAGGATAACCAAGTCCACTTTATTGAATTTGTTTCTAAAGCTTTGCAGTTTCCCTTCATTCCATGCTTTCTCCAAATTCTCTACCAAATCGGCTACGCGATAAAAACGTACTTCGTACCCTTTCCGACATGCTTTTCTACCTAATCCTGTTGCGATGTGTGTTTTACCTGTACCAGGTGAGCCTGTTAAAATAACATTTTCCTTTCGTGAAATAAAGTGTAAGTTTCCCAAGTTTTCACGGTCAATTTGTGGTGGGAACTTTACCTGATTACCCCACTGAAAATCTTTTAATTCTTTATCATTCATAAATTTAGCCTTTTTTATCAGACGCTCTCCCTTGGCTGTTTCACGAAGTTCAAACTCTTGTTGGAATAGGGCCTCTAAATACTGACTGGGATTCTCGAACGGCACCTTGTCATAAATATCTGCCACATAGGCTAAGCGTAATGACTTGCACATTTCTTTCAATTGATTACTCATTAACAATCCTCCTCCCCTTCAAGTACAGGTTCAGCTGGGCGAAGAGAATCATACATGCTCCAGTTCACTTCATAAGGGTGATCTTCCAATTCAAACATTGTGTCTTCTTGTTGAGGAAGGAGCTCATAAAACTTCTCGTTAATTTCAGCCATGCTAAATTTAATAATTAATCCCATTAACCATTCAATTCGTTCTTTTCGAAGTGGCTTAGATTCGATGTGTAAATAACTAGCTATCCTTCCTGGAAGGTAAGGGAAATATCTCGAATAAGGAACAGACCTTGGTTTCCTTCTCCACATCTTCAATATAGAAGTCCATGGTATTTCTCTTGATTTACTCATATATGGTCGTGGGCCTTTTCCTAATATTTCACCGTTAGGTGAAATTACTTTGTAAGAATCCCAATATGTAATCAAATGTAATGGATTATAATGATAACTGGTAGGAATATGAATAGCTTTCTTATCAATAGTAACTTCTCCGTATTTATTTGCTGATACAAGCTCTTTTTTAAATACCGGATAGTCATTTTCCGGTAAAGCTAAACAATACTTTTTCTCTTCTTCGATAAGATCTTTAATGGGTTCTCCTTTTTTATAATGACCGCGTTCATGATCTTTTTTGGATTGTTCCGCTAACATTTCTCGTAGCTGTTCCAAGTCTTGAATGACGGGGGAAGGAGTGAAAAAGTTATATCGTACATAGCCTACTTTATTCTCCACATGACCCTTTTCATTTCCCTTTCTAGCATTACATGCTTGAGGCTCAAAACCATAGTGACTAGCGAATCTTTGAAAGGCCTCTGTGAATACTGTATCGCCATGATTTCCTCTAGCTTTGACAACAGCTGCAGCTAAGTTATCAATTCGTAATTTTCGCGGAACACGTCCGAATTGATTGAATAATACTTTTAGCCCTTCCAAAAAACATTCTTGATTTTCTCCTGGGAGTGGCACAGTATATCCTCCATTACTGTAAGGTAAACTCATAACCAGACAGTGAATGTCTTTTGCTTTCCCATCTTGGATTGCTTCAGTTATGCCAAAATCTATTTGTGCTTCGGCAGGAGGATGAGTCAAACGGTCATACTCTTCTTTGAATTCCTCATCATCTTCCATAAGTCTATCTTTCCATTCTGCAATGAAATTACAGACGGTTCTGTAAGAACCAGGGAACTCCAATTCTTTCAACTGTTTATAGATGATTTTATTATTACGTCGTAACTTCTTTTTTAAGGCGTGATCTTCCATCAACCAATCGGAAACTATTTCTCCCCATTTCTCGTCGTACATCATTCCTCTCTTTTTAGGAACACTTTCAGAAGGAAGTAGATCTCCATCCGCATACTTTTTCACAGTTTCCCAACTAAACCCAGTTCTTCTTGATATTTCATTGATCGATAATGATTTCTCATTTCTTAATTTTTTGATATGATTAATTTCAGGCATTGCTAGCATCCTTTCATTACCTCCACCATTTTTGATTAGACACCATTAACGGTAGAGTTTTTTGATCGGGCTGGCAAGCCTTTTTTCTTTGTTTTATGAAAATTGCTAGATTCTAAGATTTTCTTTGCAATTCTCACTACTTATATTTTGCACTAAACAACTGTCTCTATCTTTTCTTTTATAGCATAAAAACATACTTGTAAAATTGTGAGAAATGTCTTTTGGGTTTCTTGTTGATTATTAAATTCTATTACAAATGATGATTCCATTAGAGTATTACGTTCTTGTATTACATCTTTTATAACAACCATACATATTACAATTCATTGCTTTCTCTTCTTAAAAAAATTTGTAATTTTATAAAAAAATAAGTTATTTTTGATCTGAAGCTGTGTCAAAAAAGCTATTTTTTTAGTACATCATCTTGTACGTGAATACTCGCATGAAAGAAAACGAAATTATTATAACTAAAAAAAATGTTGACAAACTAAAAAAAATTAATTATTATAAATTTATTGAATATTCAGAAATAGGGGACCTTAAAATGGAACATATTAATGACGAAATAAAGTTTTTAACATCAACTGTAAAAGGTATTGCCAGACAATTTGGTGATAATTGTGAGGTAGTCCTTTTAGATTTAACACAACACGAAAAGTATGGAAGTGGACTAATAGTTTTGATCGAAAATGGTCATGTAACAGGAAGAAAAGTGGGAGATACAGGAACTAATTTAGGTTTAGAAGTATTGAGAGGAACTGACCAAGAGGGGGATAAACACAACTATCTGACAAAAACCAAAGATGGAAGAATGCTAAGATCGACTACAATGTATATACGTAATAGTGAAAATTATCCTGTAGGATGTATATGTATTAACTTCGACATCACCAGTCTAATGATGGCAGAAACAGCTATTAAAGAATTCACAGATTTGAATAAGATAAACACGGATGTAAAAGAAGTATTTGTTAATAATGTAAATGATGTTTTAGCAGTTTTATTACAAGAAGTTCAAAGTTTTATAGGTAAACCTGTAGCACATATGAGCAAGAATGACAAGCTTAAAGGGATAAAATATTTGGATGAAAAGGGAGCATTTCTGATTCAGAAATCTGGTGATAAAATATGTGAATACTTTGGTATATCAAAATACACGCTCTATAATTATTTAGATATAATACGCAAGGAACAGGATATGTAAATTATAATGATAAATCAATTTAATAATAAAAAGGAAGGTAGATTTCATGAAAGAAATTATTGATACAAACCAGGCGGCAAAACCAGGCGGTCATTTTTCACAAGGAATTAAAATAAATAATAGAGTTTATGTTGCAGGACAACCACCAGTTGATCCCAAAACAGGTAAGATACCAGAAACTATAGAAGAGCAGACACGAATAGCACTAATCAATATCAAGCATGTCTTAGAAGCAGCAGGTGCTAAATTAGAAGATGTGGTTAAAATTAACACATATTTAACTAATGTAGATGACTTTAAGAGATATGACAAAGTATATCAAGAATTTTTTACGGATAATTTACCAGTAAGAACTACAATTGGCTGTAGTTTAAAAGGAATACCATTAGAAATTGATGCTATAGCTGAATTGTAAGGTATCAAGAAAATAATTAAATTGATTAACAAGATATTTTGAAGAGTGGAAGGACGTTAACTAGTCATCCATCACAACAAGAAGTCCCTTCTCTATCTAAAAAACTAAAATTTGATATAAATAGAACTCACATTTAATTCAAAAAATCTATAGATAACTTATTTTCTTTATCACTAATATCAACCAATCTAAAATAATCACAATATCTAGGTTTGGAAAAGTGTCAGATAGAGTGTGAAGATCAAGTGAGGTGGTATGAATAGAGTTGCTCTAAATGATAATAGGGTCATCATCAAAGGACAAATCAAAAGAGAGAGACTAAAATGATAGAAAAAGGGTGATTAGTGTGAAATTGGAAAATAAAGTTGCTGTGATAACTGGTGCAGGACCTGGGAGAGGTATCGGTTATACAATAGCAACAGCATTTCTTCAAGAAGGTGCTAAAGTATCTATAAACTACTTATCTAATAATCTGGATGAAAAGAAAAAGTTTAAAGAAGAAATGGATCAGTATGGAGAAAAAGTTATTATAACAGAGGGGGACATTTCTAAAGAAAAAACTGCAAAAGAGTTAATCAGTAAAACAATAAAAAAATATGGAAAAGTCGACATTTTAGTGAACAGCGCTGGAATATCTACCCCAGGTCTTATTCATGAGATGGATTTATTAACATGGAATCGGATGATAGATGTTAACTTAACAAGTATTTTTCTAACAACAAGTTTAACTATTCCACATATGATAGAAAATAAATTTGGTAGAATTATTAATATCTCTTCACAAATTGCTCAAAAAGGAAGTGTGGAACATGGTCATTATGCTGCCGCCAAAGCTGGAGTTATTGGATTTACAAAGTCTGCAGCATTAGAATTGGGTAAATATGGAATAACCGCAAATTGTATTGCACCTGGCCCTGTTGAGACGCAGCTTATGAATGAAGTAAGTGATGCTTGGAAAGATAACAAAAAAAAGGAGCTAGTAATTCCGCGATTTGGAAAAGTAGAAGAAGTAGCCCCAACGGCAGTATTTCTAGCATCCGATCCGGATGGAAATTTATATACCGGTCAGACATTAGGTCCTAATTGTGGTGATGTTATGCTGTAAATATTTTTTTAATAATAATAGTCAGAATATTCAGAAAATATAATGATTAGGGAGGAAGTATAGGTATGTCAGAAGACAAGGTGTTAATAAATGGGATGAAACCTGATCCGAAATTATACAATTATGATCTTTCACCAATGACAGGAAAAAATAAACAATGGACTTGGAAAGCTTACGCTGCTTTATGGATGGGAATAGTTCATAATATTGTGGCATGGGAAGTAGCGGCAAATTTAATTGTTGCAGGTATGAGTTTTTGGCAAGCTTTTGCGTGTGTTGCAAGTGCTTATATGGTAGCGTTCATTGCTATTCTTTTTAATAGTTACTCTGGCTCAAAATATGGTACTCCGTTCCCTGTTCTGATTCGTGCTAGTTTTGGAACGAAAGGTTCTCAAATACCAGTATTTATTAGAGCAATGCTAGGTGTGTTTTGGTTTGGTATTCACCTTTATTTAGGTAGTATTGCGGTTAATGTTATCTTAGGTTCAACTTTTCAAACATGGGAAAGTTTAGGGAACATAACGATTATTGGATTAGGGTTAAATGAGTTTATAGCATTTATTATAGCCTTTCTTATACACGCATATGTCATTAAACATGGTATGGAAAGAGTCAGGAAGTTTGAACAGTGGGCAGGCCCTATCATTATGATTATTTCAGTTGGGTTAGTAATTTGGGGTATTTCTGCTGCTGGTGGGATTAGTAATGTTGTGAACCTTACCCCTACCATTGCTGAAAATGAATTTTGGTCTACCTTTTTTCTTAGTATGACAGCTCTTATAGGTACTGTTGCCACTCTGATATTAAATATTTCTGATTTGACGAGATTTTCCAAGAGTCAAAAAGATCATATGATTGGGCAAGGTATAGGAATGCCGACCATGTTTATCTTCTTTTCATTAATGGCTTTGGTAACTACAGTAGGTACCATGAATGCGTTTGGAGAACCTATAACAAATCCTATTTATGTACTAGCTGAGTTTGATAATCCGTTTATTGTTATTGTTGGAGCAGCTTCTATATTAATTGCGACTATTTCAACTAATATTGCTACCAATGGGGTTGCAGTTGGTTATGATTTAACCAATCTATTACCTGAAAAATTAAATTTTCAAAGGTCAGGAATGATTGCTCTTATTGTTGGTGCGGCATCAGCTCCGTGGTTATGGTATGAAGAAGGCGGATCATTAGACACAGTACTTGGTGGCATTGGGGCTACAATGGGTCCGGTGCTTGGTATTATGCTGATTGACTTTTTTGTCATTCGTCGAATGAAATATGATGTTGGTAATTTGTATACTCATGAAGGAATTTACGGAGGTTGGAATAAAAAAGGATTACTAGCTTTTATAATTGGGATGTTATTCTCGTATAGTGGGTTAATAATTCCGACATTAGGATTTTTGTATAATTTTAACTGGTTTTTAGGCGTTGGTGCATCAGCTTTAGCTTATTTGGTGTTAATGTGGTCTGAAAGAAAGGTAGACGTTGTAGATAGTGAAAAGGGCGAGGAAGCATTATAAACGCTAGTAGTTTAGGTATAATATAAGAATTATTATTGATTGATGGAGGAAAGTGTATGATTAGCAAAAGCCGTATAAATGATAGAATAGAAAAATTAGCAAAAATAGGAATGACCGATGAAGGTGGTGTATCACGTATAGCTCTAACCGAAGAATATAGAGAGGGTCTGAACCTACTAACTTCTTGGATGGAACGCGCTGGATTAAGTGTGCATATTGATCAAGCAGGGAATTTGATTGGTCGCAAAGAAGGTGAATCCTCTAATCTGAAAGCAGTAGCCATAGGTTCTCACGTAGATTCGGTAGGGAACGGTGGAAAATATGATGGTACGGTTGGTGTTATAGCAGGTATTGAACTGGCACAACATCTAAAAGAAGAAAATATAGAAAATAAAAGACCAATAGAGATAATTGCTTTTTGTGAAGAAGAAGGGTCGAGATTTCAATCTGGTGGAGTGTTTGGCAGTAGAGCAATGACAGGCAAGTTAAACGAAGAGGATTTAAAAGTAGTTGATGATAATGGTGACTCTAGATATGAAGTATTAAAAGCCTTTGGATTAGATCCAGCCAATATTGACAGGGCGGTAAGAAGTGAGGAAGAGTTTGAATTATATTTAGAGATGCATATTGAGCAAGGTCCTATACTGGTTCGAGAGGAGACGCCAGTAGGTATTGTAACTGCCATCACTGGTTTATCTTTGACAGAAGTGATTTTTGAAGGGGAAGCTAACCATGTGGGGGCTACCCCAATGGATTTAAGATATGATGCTTTACTAGGTGCTAGTGAAGCGGCGTTAGCAGTAGAGGAAATTATTAATCGGTACGGGGGATATGCTGTAGGTACCTCAGCTACAATGGAGGTGGAACCAAGCCAGGTAAATATAATACCAGGTAAAGTTTCCACTGTTATTGATATACGTGACACCGATTTGGATAAAAGGGAAACTATTCTTGCTGAGTTAGAAGAAAAAGTCAAAGAAATAAGTATGCGAAGGAACTTAAACTACCGAATTAATAATAAATTAAAAGCGAATCCGGCAAATTCTGCTTCACATATAATACAAACAATGAAAGATATGAGTGAGAAACATCGTATTAAGACGTTTGAAATGCCAAGCGGCGGGGGGCATGACGCACAATTACTTGCTGAGATTACAGATATGGGCATGATTTTTGTAAGATCAGAAAATGGCAGTCATAACCCTCAGGAATTCGCAAAAGCCGAAGATATTAAGCTGGGTACTGATTTATTGGCGCATACTGCTATTCATTACATTAACAAATAAAAGAAGGAGGGATAAGATGGCTACAATCATACAAAAAGGGACATTAGTTACAGCTTCTGAAACCCTTCGAGCAGATTTGAAAATAGATAATGGAAAAATAAGTATGATATCCGATCAGATTAAAGAAGAAAATGAAGATATTATTATAGATGCAACAAATAAATATGTTTTCCCTGGTTTAATTGACCCGCATACTCATCTTGGAATTGAAGGAACGTTAGATGACTTTGAAAGTGGGACAAAAGCAGCCGCCTCAGGTGGAGTAACCACAGTAATAAACTTTACAGACCCAAATAACTCACAAACATTTTTAGAGGATTTGGCAGAATGGCGGGAGAAAGCTAAAAGTTCGATAATAGACTATGGTTTTCACTCCATTATAAATAAATGTAATTCAGCTGTATTAGAAGAAATATATAAACTACCTGATGAAGGTGTAACATCGATTAAGTTGTTCATGGCATACAAGGAAAACATGGTAAATGATGAAGAGTTATACTTATTAATGAAAGCAGCAAAACAAGCTGGGGTGGTAACAAATATTCATGCTGAAAATGGTAGGGTAATAGATCAGCTTATTGATGAAGCCCTCAACAACAATAACACTGACCCAATTAATCATGCATGTACGAGACCACCTGGATTGGAAGCAGAGGCAGTAGCACGAGCTTTGAGAATTGCTGAAGTAACAGAGGCGCCAACGTATATTGTCCATATATCTTCTGAAGAGGCTATGGAAGAATTTATTAGAGCAAAAGAAAGAGGAGTTCAAGCTTTCGGTGAAACATGTCCACAATATTTAGTACTGAATGAGAATTATTTAAAAAAGGATGCTAAAGAGGCAGTGAAATATATCTGCTCTCCGCCATTGAGAACTCTCAAAGATCAAAAAATTCTTTGGAATAACATTAATTCGGAAATGATTTCTACCATCGGTTCTGATCATGCATCTCATCCATATTTGAATGGGAAAGAAAATGGTATTGATAATTTTACGAAAGCACCTAATGGTTTACCTGGTATAGAAAGTACTCTTTTATTACTTTATCACTATGGAGTTTATGAGGGCAGAATTACTTTGCCAAAACTTGTTGAGATTACCAGTCGAAATCCAGCAAGTATTTTTGGCCTGCATCCTCGAAAAGGCTGTTTAAAAGTTGGTAGTGATGGCGATGTAGTAATTTTTGATCCAAGTAAGTCTACAGTAATAAGTAAAGAAACGCAGAAACAAGGAACAGAATATAATATTTATGAAGGAATGGAGTTACAGGGAAGTATTGACTATGTTCTGTCAAGAGGTGAAATTATAGTTAAAGAGAATGAAGTTGTTGGAACGTCGGGGCGTGGGAAATATTTATTTCGAAATAAATTTAATGAGTTCTCTGACGAAGGAGGACAATAGAATTTGAATATCTTAGTAACTGGAAGCAACGGCTTAATTGGAAGACATATAGTAAAATTTCTTCTGCATAAAGACCTAAATGTTGTAGGCTTTGATCTTAAACCAACTTTAGCAGACTATATTCATTTTACTAATTTTACTTTTATAGAGGGCAGTGTAAGTGATTATTACCATTTGGAATCCGTAATGGAAAAATATAAGATAGATAAAATTATCCATGGTGGAGGAATATCACATCCGAAAGGGTACGAAAACTCTCCTGACAAGATATTAAATACGAATATAATGGGAACTTCCAATGTTCTGGAAGCAGGAAGACTTGCTACTGTGCAACAAATAGTGCTTTTAAGTTCAGCAGCTGTATATGGAAGTAATCAAACTACTAATTTAAACGAAGATGTGGCACCCACTCCTACTTCTATATATGGTGTATCTAAAATAACAAGTGAATATTTAGCTAATGTTTATCATGAAATACATGGGATGAATATAACATCATTAAGAATTCCGTTTGTATATGGACCAGGTAGGAAAACGCATGATCCAATTAAGCACATGCTTGAAAAAGCTTTGAATGACGAAGATGTGATAGAAGAGGTCGGGATAGATCAAAAATTAGAATACATCTATGTTAAGGATGTTGTCCGAGCAATCTGGTTAACTATTAATACTAAAAGAGCGAATGGTATTACCTTAAACATAGGAAGTGGGAATTTAACTAGTTCAATAGATATAATTTCTGTAATGAAGCAGCTATTTCCTCGTCTGAAGTTTGAATTAGGACCAGGTGACTTTGGGTATGATGAAGTTTCTCCACTTAACTGTACGAAAGCAAGAGAGATACTTAATTTCAAGACTTCATACTCAATAATGGATGGAATAAGTGAATATCATGATCTTCTAAAAAATAAATAAGAAGAGATTAGGGGGGGCTTATTTGCAACCCCTCCCTTGCAACTTAGGAAGGAGATTTGAAATGGACGTTGTTACGCTTGGGGAGAGTATGGTTTTGTTTGTGCCAGAATTTTCAGGATCGCTTAGATATTCCGAAAAATTCGAAAGAAAACTTGGGGGAGCAGAGTCAAATGTAGCTATAGCATTAGCGAGGCTTGGACATGATGTTGGCTGGGTGAGTAAATTAGGAAATGACGACTTAGGACTATACATACGAAATATAATTCGAGGTGAAGGAGTAGATACATCACAGGTAATATTTGATGATAATTATCCTACTGGAGTATTTTTTAAGGAAATAGTCAATGGAAGAGATCCAAATGTATATTATTATCGAAATAACTCTGCAGCTAGTACTCTTAGTCATGCTGACATAGACAATACTTATTTTCAACAAGCAAAATACCTCCATTTAACTGGTATAACTGTTGCACTAAGTGCTTCATGTAAACATGCTTTAAAACAAGCAATTAAACTAGCTAAAAATGACAATGACAAATACGTGGTATTCGATCCAAATATACGCTTAAAGCTATTGTCAGAAAAAGAAGCAAAAAGAGAATTAACGGAAATTGCTAAGGATTGTGATATAGTGATGCCAGGATTAGATGAAGGTAAGATATTGACTGGTGAAAATGAGCCGGAAGGGATTGCTCGATTTTTTTTAGAGAGAGGATCAACCTTAGTGATTGTAAAATTAGGAGCAGATGGAGCCTATTTTGCAACTGCAGAAGAAAATGGCTTTGTCCCTGGAGTTCCAGTGAAAAATATTATTGATACGGTTGGTGCTGGAGATGGTTTTGCTGCTGGCGTTATTTCTGGATTACTAAGAGAATGGAATTATTTTGATGCAGTGAGTTTGGGTAACAAAATTGGAGCTTATGCACTAAGTGTAAAAGGGGATTTTGAAGGATATCCATACTGGGAAGAGGTTAATCCCAAAACAAATATAAAGAAAATAACACGTTAAATTTTTATAAGTGAAGGAAGTTGGAAACATGACTGACATTGTATTTGAGAAGATGATCTCATCAGGTATTGTAGCGGTAGTGAGGAAAGTAGATCCTAAAAAAGTCAATCAACTAGTCAATTCATTGATTACTGGAGGGGTTTCCGGTATCGAAATAACAATGGATTCAGAGAAAGCATTAGAAACGATTAATGAATTAAAGGATATTCATAATCATCGTGTAACCATTGGAGCAGGTACTGTAGTGAATAAAAAGCAAGCGACAGAAGCTATTAATGCAGGAGCTGATTTTATATTTGCTCCAATAATAGATAAAGCAACTATTGAATACACAAAAAGAGAAGATAAAATTATGGTTCCTGGTGCCTTTACACCTACTGAAATATACCAAGGGTATTTATATGGGGCGGATGCTATTAAAATCTTTCCATCTAATGTAGTAGGTCCAAAATTTATTCAGGATGTCAAAGGTCCACTTAGTGAAATACCACTTATGCCGACAGGGGGAATTTCATTAGAGAACATTCAAAGTTACTTTGAGGTAGGATGTATAGCAGCAGGAGTTGGTGGATCTTTAGTTGATTTAAAATTAATCAACAATAATAAATGGGCAGAATTAGAGGATTTGGCAAGGAAGTATGTTAATAGTGCTTCAAGGATGAAAAAAAATCGGCCCACAAAAATATGAGGAAAAAAATAGTATTTCAGAAAATATACTGAGTGATATCTTCCATTTAATATATTAAAAATGGGGGAATCGTCTCGAAAATGTGCTTAGCGTTGTAAATCCGCATTTTCCTGACGCTACCCCCATACCATTTTAGGAATATACCTTCATATCATTCAATGTGGGAATGGAATCATGACCACCTGTTCTTGAAACCTTAATACCAGCTGCAACACTAGCAAATTTAGCTGCTTGAACCAGATCATTTGAATCTAGAAATTCACATGCTATAGCACCTGCATAACAGTCACCTGCGCCCACGGTATCTACTGCATCAACCTTAATAGAATCAACAAGGGTACTTTCTCCATTCTGATAAACAAGACTTCCTTGTGCACCCATCTTGACAATTACATTTTGAATACCGAAACCATTTATCTTTTTAGCTGCCTCTAAAGCAGTTTTTTCATCGGTTACCTTGATGCCAGTGATTTTCTCTGTTTCTTGCTGATTAGGCAATATTAGATCAGCATACTGGAATGCTTCTTCAAAGATTCCACCTGCTGGAGCTGGATCGAGAATTACAAACATACCACGCTGTTTTGCTATTTTCATTGCTGCTAAAATAGACTCTTTACTAGTTTCCATTTGTAGAAGAAGAATAGTTGATTCGATGTTTCCAAGTGCTCGTTCAACATCTTCTTCAGTAATGTAATCATTAGCTCCTTTGGTCCCCACCATTGTGTTTTCGCCAGTCTCATCTACGATTGCAACGAATGTACCCGATCCTTTATCATCAATTTCAAGAACATTTGTTATATCTACACCTTGGTTTTGCAAGTTTTTGAGTAATTGATTGCCAGCGTTATCTTTACCAACTGCTCCTATTAAGGAAATCTTCTTCCCTAAGCGCGCGACCGTCACGGCCTGATTTGCACCCTTTCCACCAGGTGTCATTGCAATTGAATCACAAAACAATGTATCACCATAGTCTGGATACTTAGGCGCCTCTACTACTACATCCATATTTATACTTCCTAAAACCGCGATATCATATTTCATGTCGATAACCTCCATTAATTAGATAAATAGTTTCCTAGTATTATTTACATTTTCTTCTAAGCTATTTTCACTATTAAATACAGCACTTGTTCCCAATACATACATGTCTGCTCCACTTTCCTGACATTTTGGAATCGTATTTGCGCCAATGTTACCGTCAACTTGAATGTCTATCGGACGTTCAAACTGCTCTAATTTACAATGTAATTTTGCGATTTTATCATACATGGTTGGTATAAATTTCTGACCTGCAAAACCGGGATTAACGGTCATCACTACAATATAATCAATCACATCATAGACATAATCGAGAAATTCTAAAGAAGTTGCCGGATTAATTGCGACACCTGCTTTTATTCCTTTACTTTTAATTTCCGTTAGTGCACGTTGGAGATTTTCCGTTGATTCCTGATGGATAGAAATCATATCGGCACCAGCATCAGCAAATAAATCGATATATAACTCAGGTTGTTCAATCATTAAGTGCACATCAATTGGTGTTTTCGTTAGGCTCCTTACTGTTTTCACAAAGTCTGGCCCAAGTGTGAAATTAGGTACAAACTTCCCATCCATTATATCTATGTGATAGAAATCAACACCCGCATCATCCAGAGCCTTTACATCTCTTTCTAAATTTCCTAAATCTGCACACATCAATGATGGTCCTAGTTTATGCATTTTCTCTACTCCTTTAATCAATTCCTTCAGTTCATTACTAGTTCATTTTTTAAGCCAAAAAAGAAAAGCTAATAGATTTTTTATAACGTAACCGATTACGTAACAACCCGTAAAAGCCCTTATAAATCTTTTCCATCGATATACCCACACCGGGAAAAATAAGGCAATATAAAAAAATTATTATAGTTACTATCCAAGCGAACGTAACCGATTACGTAATGTCCATGAAAAGGCCATTATCTAATGACCACTAGTATGGCATTTCATGAGGACTCGCGAATAATTAGTTTAGGCTTTAATTCATAATGATTCGGCTTTTCATTTCCATTATTAAATAGATTCATTAATTCTTTAATTGCCAGTGCACCTACCTCTGTTTTGCACTGATCAACGGTCGATAATCTTGGGTGCAAATAAGACGTCATATTTATATTATCATATCCCACGATTTTTACCTGTTCAGGGATTTGTATTCCAAATTCATAACATGCTCGTATTGCACCAATTGCCATCGCATCATTCGAGCTGAAAATCCCATCAAATGTTTCTCCATCTTTTAATAACTTTCGGATGAGTTGATAACCGCTCTCCATTCCAAAATCTCCATACACAATCTTTGTCTGAATTGGGGATTCTAACTGTTTAAGAGATAATTTATAACCCAACAAACGATCAATGGCACTTTTTTCTCCTTTAGGACCCGAGATAAAAACAATATTTTTGCATTGGTTGTCCTGAATTAAATAGGTTACCGCATCCTGAGCACCTGCTTTATGATCAACTGTGATAGCAGAGTATGAGTGTTCAAAATTTGCGCGGTCAATAGTAATAGTACGAATTCCTCTTTCTTCTAATAAAGACAAGTCTTTTTCGTCGACATGCAAGGAATTAATAATAGCCCCACTAACATAGTGATTAACCATAGAGTCCAAATAATATTCCACTTTTGACCTTTGATCGTCACTATTGCAAAGATAAATCTGATAACCATTTTTATTTGCTTCTGTTTCAATCTCCCGTACCAATTCAGGGAAAAATGGATTATTTAATGTTGGAATAAGTAAAGCTATAAGGTTCGATTTTCGTTCAGACAAGCTCTTCGCAAGCATATTTGGTTTATAATTTAATCTTTCAATCACTTTCTTCACTTTTGCAATTGTTTCTGGACTTGCTTCTCCTTTGCCATTAATAATTCGTGATACGGTGGCAACGGAAACACCAGCTTCTTTTGCAACATCTCTCATTGTGTAAGACATCTATATCCCTCTTTACGTAACCGGTTACCTTAAAGTGTAAACGGTTAGATTTTTCTTGTCAATAAAAAAAATTACTGTTGCTTTTTTGGAGATTGTTTGCTAAATTAAAACTAATCTTCATTTACGTAACCGGTTACTTACGAATTTGGAGGTAATGAAAATGATAGATGCAATAAATTCGGGTTTTAACTTCTTTATAGGTTTAGGTGGACCAGCAATTATGTTTGTAGTTATAACTATCCTTTCTTTAATTGTCGGAGTATCCATCTCGAAATCCATTGAGGGCGGCCTGCGAATGGCGGTAGCACTCACAGGTATGAGTGCTGTTATTTCTTTACTGACCAGTGCCTTCGGTCCAGCTTTAGAGAGTTTCGTTGAGTCAACTGGCGTCTCTCTATCCGTAACAGACTTGGGATGGGCACCTCTTGCAGTTATTACATGGGGTTCTGTTTATACACTTTATTTTGCTTTTATTTCTTTAATCGTAAATTTTATTATGTTAGCTACAAAGCAAACTACAACGTTAAACGTGGACTTATTTAATATTTGGAATTACTCTGTTTTAGGGTTGCTTTTGATGTATTATTCAGATAATAATCTTTTAATTACATCCCTATTTATTTCCATGCTTTATGCATTAATGTTAAAAAATGCAGATGTTATGAAACCAACAATAAATGAATTGCTCGATTACGACGATAAAAACATTACAACTACTGCACACCCGTCATTGCTAATTGCACCTGTCGTTATGGTTGTTAATAAATTAATTGATGTAGTCTTACCTTTCATTGATAAATTTGATTTTGATGCAGTAGCTCTTAATAACAAAATTGGATTCTGGGGAAGCAAATTTGCTATTGGTGCCTATTTAGGTATCTTTATCGGATTCCTCGGACAGCAATCTACAGCTGAAATTCTGACACTAGCATTTACTGGTGGTGTGGCATTAGAATTATTCGGTCTTGTCGGTGGCTGGTTTGGTCCTGCAATTGAACCATTGTCAAATGGGATCACCAAACATATGAGTAAACGTTTTAGAGGAAGAAAACTTCTGATTGCCATTGATTGGCCTATCCTTGCAACAAAAGCAGAATTGTGGGCTGTTGCTAACATTCTTGCTCCAATCCTTTTGGTAATCGCTATTTACCTTCCAGGTAATAGTGTTTTGCCTTTAGGCGGAATTATTTTAACTGTACTGGCACCTGCATTGCTAATTGTTACAAAAGGTAAAGTTGTTAGAATGACGATTATCGGAACCATTCTAATTCCAGTATTCCTATGGGGAGCAACTTTCATCGCTGATTTTGTAACCCAAACTTCTATAGCAATGAATAACTTCCCAGCAGGATTACCAGCAGATGCTTTAATTTCTGCAGTTGACTCTGACCCTATTGAGAAAATGATGGCTATTTTAATAGGTCAATCAGTATCTACAATGGATTGGACATTAATCTTATATTCAGTACTTTCAGTTATAGCTTATGTTGGTCTATTCTTCTGGTATTTAAAACAAATGGAAAAACAAAATGAACAATCATTAAGTCAAGATGAGACAATTGAAAAAAAAGCTATGTAAACCATAATATTTAGTTGAACTAAAGGGACAGGTATGATGTGACTCCCAAAAGTTAGAGTTTTTATTAAGCAGATAATTGGCTGGTGTGAATGCTAAACTCACGCCCGCCAATTTTTGCTTGATACGTTTCTTATTATAGTAATATATATAGTATTTTAAATACACGGATTAATTTAAATTTAATGAACAGATTAAGTGTCATGTTTAATATCACAATTTAACATAGCGACGAAAATTACGGATACCGTCATATATGGGATGGTTATAAAAACTCCACATTTTTTGTACCTATTTTTCAACTGTTTCTTAAAGGGACCCTTTTGAAATGATTTATCGATTACCGGCTTGTCAAATCATCTTTCTACTTTGCTAATTCCCCTTCAACCTCTGTTTTTTTCTCTTTCATTATTAATTTTCATTCTAAAATCTAAAAAATACTTAGAATAGCTTAACTTTAACTATTAATTCTTCCCCTTCTATAGAAAGGGGTAGCGTCTCGAAAATGTGCTTAGCGTTGTAAATCCGCATTTTCCTGACGCTACCCCAAACTAAACTTTAAAAGTGATCGGTAAATGTTAAATAATACCAATGGTTCGTTTGTTAGAGTAATATAAAGTTTCTCTTTTTATTATCTATTGGAATACCATTAGATGTTGAAGGACATGTGGTATAAATAATTATCCCCACGGTACTTAAAAAATAACTAACCGGTGCGTTTATCGCGCCGGTATTCTTGATTACTTCGCACCCTCTGAAAACAAGTGCTCTTTCAGGATTTCTTTCCCTTTTGGACTAACATACAATCCACCTGGTAATTGCACGTTCTTCTCGCTTATATCTCCTGTGATAAAACAAGCATTGTCCGCTTTGTACTTCTGCAGGATAACACGCTCCTCGTCTATGAAGATCTCCAAGGGATCTTTGACTTGGATATCCAAACTGCGACGCAACTCCATCGGCAATACAATACGCCCTAACTCATCTACTTTTCGTATGATTCCGGTACTTTTCATAGTTTGATACGCTCCTTTTTTATTATTTTTTATGCTATCTATAAATCATCGCAACACCTTTTGTTGGTTATGTAATAAAAAGGAATTTTATGTATGTATTAACATTTTAATAGAAAAAGAGAAAAGTGCCAAGAAAAAGTCGTATTTTTCTGTTTTATAAAAATAGTAGGTTTCACCGTCTATTAATAAATAAGTCATTGTACAAGATATGTGACCG